>CASFNW010000061.1 GCA_949296245.1 uncultured bacterium | reverse complement strand
TCTAAAAGTAAGACTGTATCTGACTTTTTGAGTTCTTCAATCAGCTCTTTTATGTATCTCAAAAAGTTCGAACTTCGCCGCTTTACCCCCACCATTACATAAGCCTTGAAACAATTAAGTTTCAGGCTTTTTTGCTTTCTCATTATTTCGCTTTTTTATTATATTTAAAAACTTGCTTACTGATTTGTTACGTTTTTATGGGTACAAATCAAAAAACAATCTACAGATACACATTTATAGGAAAATTAACACACAAATTAACTTTCAGGAATTTCTTTAATATCTTTTTCAGTAGTTTTCTTTTCTTTATCCTTTTTCTTTTCTGATTTTTTCTTCTGTTTGTTTAATTTTTTATCTCTATATTTTGTAGACAATTTGCAATCTTTTATTAATTTGTCGTAATACTTTTGCTTTTCCACTGGATCTTTTATTTTTTCAGCTTCCTGTAAACCTTCTTCAAATTTAATTTTTTTCTCATAATAACCCTGGTTTTTTAGTTTTGTAGTTGAGTGTACAATCATGGGTATTCCGATTGGACATGTTATTATCAAATCTGTTAAAAATATACCAACTGATAGTTCAGCAATAGATTTTCCTCTTGTAAATTGTCTTGGATTTTCATATTTGGTGGGTACATAATCATTCCATACTGGAGGAGAAACCGTTTTTTGGCTTGATTCTTTTCCTTCTGCGGCAAATACAGATAAGTTTAATGTAAGACAAATTAAAATAATAAAGCAAAAATTCTTTATCATAAGCAACCTTTTTAAATTGGAATACAGAATGTTTTAATCATAACATAAATTTAGTTTTTATGAGTTTATGTTATAATTTTTTATTTGTACATATTGTTATACAGATAAAATTTATAAAATCTGCAATTCTTGTGAAAATAATAAGAGTTATTGTTATGATTGAGTCACAGAGATATTGATTGCAGTCGACAAAAAATCGGATATAATATATTCTATTGATTAATAACAGGTATTTGGAGAAATATTTTGAATAATTTTGATTGGGATAAAAAATATGATGTCGGTGTAAAGTTGTTTGATGAACAGCATAAACAGCTGCTTACCGCATTGGATGATATATATAAAGCCATGCAGAACAAAGATGACAAACTGGCTCTTGCTCAAATAATAAATAATCTGAGACAGTATGCTCAAGAACATTTATCTGTTGAAGAAGCTTGTCTTCTGGAAAATTCTTATCCGGAATACGAAGAACATGTAAAACAGCATAAAATTTTTAAAGAAAAACTAGCAGGCTTTTGTGAAGATTTTAATTCAGACAAATTTCTGCTTCATTTTGAACTAGCAGTGTTTTTAAAAAACTGGATAGTAAACCATATAATGATGGTTGACAGGAAATATACCGACTTTTTGAATTCTAAAGGTATATATTAATTGTCAGGGTGAGAATTTGCTTGTTCCCGAGAATATTATGATATGTATGACACATTAGCTTTATTTCGCAGCCAAAAACTACATTTTTAACTTAGCATACCTATATCTTGAATTACTGCAGGTTGAATATTCATTTATTCTATAAATTTTCTGGCTTTTATTAGCTTGCTCGCATATTCAATTTGCTCTCTGGCAGTTTTCATTTTTGCCATTTTATTAGCTTGCTCGCATATTCAATTTGCTCTCTGGCAGTTTTCATTTTTGCCATTATTGCTTCATCTTCGGGATAGAATTTCACTTTTGTTGCCACAACACCAATGTAGTCATTGGGACGACCCGCACAATTAGGCCAATCTCTTGCTCTGTATTTTTTCCCGTCTACTATTATGTATTTGTTTTTTTGTCTTTCAAATACATCTTTAGTTAATGTTTTCAATTTTAATCCGCAATTGTGAAACATATTCTTGATACGTTTGACTGCCGAATTATAGATATTACTATTTCTTGGAAGAATTTTCATAGTATATTTTAGTAAATTTACCTTCATCTATTAACTTATTTCCATATTCCATACGTTTTTTTATATCTTTAATCTTTGCCATTATTGCTTCATCTTCAGGATAAAATTTGATTTCACCCCAGATAATACCTCCATCTATATCACTGGGACCCGTTACGTAATTGGGCAAATCTCGTTCTCATCTTTTTTCCGTCAAATATTATGTATTTTTCTTTTCTTTCAAATACATCTTTAGTTAATGTTTTCAATTTTAATCCGCAATTGTGAAACATATTCATGATATGTTTGACTGCCGAATTATAAATATTACTATTTCTTGGAAGGATTTTCATAGTATATTTTAGTAAATTTACCTTCATCTATTAACTTATTTCCATATTCCATACGTTTTTTTATATCTTTAATTTTTGCCATTATTGCTTCATCTTCAGGATAAAATTTGATTTCACCCCAAGTCATACCTTCTACATCACTTGGTCTTCCGATAAAATTAGGAATATCACGTTCCCGTACCTTTTTACCGTCTACAATCTATCAATGTACGCAGTTTAAGTTTACTGTTTGAAAAGAAATTCTTTATCCTTTTCATTACAGGTATCTTTGTTTTTACTGTATTTGTTATTGATGAAACTTTCATTTTTCCCTGCCTTTTATCATTTTAACACTTTATCTGTCCTTTTCAATCCTTACTGCAGGACTGTTGCCCACAACTCCCAGATGTGTCTGTCTTTATTGTATTTTGCTTTTTTTATAAGAAGTTCTGAACCTCTTTGCAGTAACAGCTCTGCCTCAGATGCACGCTCTACATTGTAACACTCTATCATCGAACCTTTGGTTCCTTTCGGTATATCATACATTGTAACACTCTATCATCGAACCTTTGGTTCCTTTCGGTATATCAAGATACCAGAGTATCTTTTTTGCATATCTGTCTCCCGCTTCTTTTTCTATGGCGGTAGAAAGAAATCTTTTTTGAGTAACTCTCGTTTGAAGCAGATATTTATCAATAAATTCATTAATCTGCTCAATAGAATACTTCCCTGATTCAATCCCTTCCGTAAATTCTTCTATCTTGTTTTGCAGTGTTATATTGCTATCTAGCTTTGCTCCACTTAAGATACCGAAGTTACCTTCACCTCTATAAGCTTTTACTTCATATTTTATCTTTTGAGTTTCAAGAAAATTCTCTATCCGCTCGATGTATTCTTTTATTGCGGGTGATGATGTACCTTTGGTTATTCCATTGTTGATTGCTCTCGAATCAAACTTGTACTCCATCAAAGGCCTTATCACTTCCTTTGGCCTGTTGATGATACCGTCTATGCATATCTCCCAGTCTTTTTCAGACAGACTCTTGTAAAATCTCAGCTTGTCTATCCTGCTTAT
>CASFNW010000060.1 GCA_949296245.1 uncultured bacterium | reverse complement strand
GGTAATGTTCTTTCTTCTTTTCTCCGTCTGCATTTATATCATTGTTATGTAATGGACTAATAAAAGCAGGTATGCACTCCTCTGTTAAAATCTCTTTCCAATTTTCAGGGCAACTTTCAGGATATACAATGGTTGCAAAATTTCTAGTTCTTCCAGAACCTCTTGTTTTTTCTTCTTTCATATTCTACCTCCTATGTAAACAAAAAAATCAAGATAGTATTTTTACTAACCTTGACTTTTAATACAATACCTGATAGAATATCTATATATTAAAAATATGAGTTAGTGCGAATAACTTATATTTTCAATTCCTTTTTCTCCATCAAAGAAAAGGAATTTTTTTTATCTCAATTTTTTATAAATAATTTATATCATATTGTTAAAAAATTATCAAGCGAACTAAAATTTTTTGAACAAAAAATTAAATATGTGAACAGTGAACATTGAACACATGAGGGGGTGTCGTAGTACCCCCTCATGCAATAAAAAAGCTAGAAGCTTACAGCCTCTAGCTTTTTTTGATATCGGCAATTTGTTCAACCGTCGCTATACAGTTCGAGTAACTCTGTTGCAAATATCTATAAATAATTAGATTAGTATTTTATATACTACGAACATTATATCATAATAGTCAACCTTTATCTATCAGTAAAATTCTTTTCATCTCTTTTAAAAAAATTATCTCTTGCTTTTTTATATTCATACATTAAATCAGGGTCGCTTTCAATAACTGACATCATTTCATTAAGTCTAGCTGATAGTTCATTTATATGCTTTTTCATTTTAAATAATTGATTATTGTCGAGCGTTGCAAGTTCTTGTTTTTTTCTGTCGATTTCTGTTTGAAGAGTTAAAGCCTTGTAATTTAATGTCGAAATATGTTTTATTTTTCCTTTTATACCTCTATCTAATTTATAACACTTAAAGACACTATTATATGCTTCATCTTGTAATTTTGTATATTCTCCTCTTTGTGTTAAATCTCTTGCAGATAGTCTGTTATCTTTTGTTATTGGTAAAAAATTAAAATGCAAATGAGGCGTCTTTTCGTCTAAATGAACATAGGCTGATATTATATTTTCTTTTCCGTACTTATTCACTAAAAAATTATAACAATCTATAAAATATTGTCGAATTTCGTCATCTGTTTTGTTGTCAAAAAATGTCGGACTAGCTGTAACTAAAGCTTGACACATTACAATAGCATTGCTTCGTGGCTTTACATTTATTTCTGATAATCTCTTCTTGATTATCGAACTAAATGTATGACATTGATTTCCTGATAAGTCATAATTTTTATGACTATCAGAAAATCTAATGTCGCCGTTTGTGTTCGAGTGCTTGCGTTCACGCTTATCGTGAATTTGCACCCCTCTCACACTTCCCGCCGTGAATTTTTCTATGCGAATTATTCCATAATTGCTCAAATAAAAATCCCCTCCCGAGCCAAAGGGCAATGTAATAACAAAGCCCTTTGTCTAACACACTAGACAAAAACAAAGTTTTTATCGTGTGGCAGGGTTTCCCTGCACCCTTTTCCTTACTCCTCTTAGTAAGAGCATAGCAAAAAATTTTTTCTATTAAGTCAAGGGTAATTTTTTTGATTCTTAACAGATTCAAAAAAATTATTTTTTAAAAAAATTTTAAAATAAAATTTTTTTAAAAAACTAAAGCCCTTGACTTGAAAAAATATTTTTGCAAAAAATCAATTAAGAGGAGTAAGGCAAAATGTGTATTCCTACGGATACACATTTTATATTATTATTTCTCCTGTTTCAGTATCAATAATTTTATCTTGTCCGTTTTCTTTACTCCATTGTTTACTCTTCAAATATTCTCTCATAAATACCGAACAATTATCTGCAAGTGCTTTTTTCCATTGTTCATTATTTTTAAAAGCATACTTCGATAATAGATAAAAAGAAGTTATATCATACTTTTCACAAAAGTCTATCATTTCATCTATTATTTTATATTTATCACTTGCAAGACTAATCACTTCTTGATAATCTGCACCGCATAATGATATTACATCTTCAATTTTATATTGTGCTTTTTCTGGGTTATCAAGATGGCAAAGATATCTTGCATATCCTCTTACAACATTTATCTTTTGGCATCCGACACCACCTATTTTTTCAAATATTGCTTTTGCTTGTTCATCTGTTTTTACGCTATCAAACATTATAATAACATGGTAATGTTCTTTCTTCTTTTCTCCGTCTGCATTTATATCATTGTTATGTAATGGACTAATAAAAGCAGGTATGCACTCCTCTGTTAAAATCTCTTTCC
>CASFNW010000059.1 GCA_949296245.1 uncultured bacterium | reverse complement strand
GATTCTTCGGCTAAAGCCTCAGAATGACGTATGGAAAGATTTTTTGCCCTCTCACAAAACGATACTTAGTCGTTTTGTTCGGCAGAGTGCTCAGGATGATGTGGCGTTTTTTTGACATGTCTCATTTGTCATCCTGAGGGCAGAGCCAAAAGGATTTATTGCAAATACAAAATTAACACAATCCGTACATATCAATGCTCTGAGAACAACGATGCATCCTCAGACATTATTTTATTAACCAGCAAACATGCTGAATACCTTGTAATACAAAAATATTGCAAAAAGTATCAGAATAATACCGCTTGCTTTTGTTAACAAGTCCGTATATCTGGCAAATGAGGAAAGGTTTTTTAGAACAGATGTGAACAATCCCGCAACAAGTATAATCATTCCCTGCCCTATTGAAAACAGAAACAGCATTAATGCAGCATAAGCAATGTTTGATGACAAAGATGCTGCAGCCATAATTCCCGCAAGAATAGGCGTTGAACATGGTGTTGTTGCGAATGCAAAGACCAAACCAAGAATAAACGGGTAGATAATTTCATTATTTTTGCTGCTTTGAGGGAATTTTTTAACTATTACCGGAAAGTTTATATCAAGCAGTCCTACAAGGTTAAGCCCAAAGATTAAAATTAATGATGACAAAAACAGTACAAAATATGCTCTGTTTTCTCCGCCGAAAACATGACCGGTCATAGCGGCGATTATACCTATTGCAGTAAGGCAGACAGATAATCCAAGAATAAAAAATAATATTTGAATAGTTGTTTTTGAAGTTTTTTGTTCGGGACTTGCTCCTATGTAGCTTACTACAACAGGCAGCATACCTATGCCGCATGGTGAAAGAGACGCCACAACTCCGCCTAAAAAACACAGGCAAAGAATTATGAATGAAAATTCTCCTTTTACATTAGCTTGAAAAAACTGTATTAAGTTATCCACTTTATTTTGTCCTTATAAGTTATTGCTGTATAAGACATACAATGTTTATTTTACAAGTCCGTTCAGAATTCCCTCAAGCTGGCTTTTGGACATATAGCCTTCTATTCTTTCATACATATTACCGTCTTTTTTCAAAAAGACTGTTGTTGGAACCAGTGTAACTGAATATTTTTTAATTAGATTCTGTGTGTTATTATCATTTGACTGCGCATTTATCTTTTTATATATGATTTTATCTGTATATTTGGGCATGACTTCATTCATGACACTCTCGAGTTTTTTGCAGTCAAGGCACATTGGAGATGCAAATTTTATTACAACCGGCTTTTCGTAAGAAGTTTTTGCCTGTGCTTCAAAAGCAGCTTTGTCGGAATTTGTTTTATCAAGTACAAAATAGGTTAACATTGGAATAATTAAAACAGCGATGGCGATAATCCAGTTTTTCATAATCTTTCTCCTAAGTATTGTATTTTCCCTAATATAACATACATTAAACTTGATGTAATAATATCGGATAGGTGTTTAATATAGTATGATATATAAAAAGGAGAATATATGTTTGATATTAATGACTGGACAAATATAATTTGCGAAAAGATAAAATCAGTGTTTAATGAGCGGGTTCTGTTTATAGGCTTTCAGGGCAGCTATAGACGAGGTGATGCTAATGATTCGAGTGATATAGATATGGTAGTAATACTTGATAAACTCGGTATTGAAGATTTAAAAAAATATAAAAAAATTGTTTCTTCTATGGAAAACAGTGAGAAAGCCTGCGGCTTCATAGGAGATTCTGAAACTCTAAAAAATTGGAACAGAGGAGAAATTTTTCAGCTTTATAATGATACCAAAGCTTTGTATGGCAATCTGGCAGATTTTGTAGAAATACCTGACAAAAAAAATGCAAAGCAGTCAGTATATATGGGAGTACAGAGCTTGTACCATGCGGCGTGTCACAGTTTTTTATATTCGAAAGATTTGAAAAGAAGCCTTTATGAACTGTATAAGCAGATATTTTTTATTCTGCAGGCAAGGTATTTTCTTGAAACCGGAGATTATATTTTGTCTAAACAAGAACTTGCAGATAAACTTTGTGGAGCGGAAAAAAGGCTTATGAAAATTTGTTTGGACAGAAAAGAAATTTTTAATTATAGCGAAAAAGATGTGGAATCGGCATATAATATGCTGATAGAATTTTGCGCCCGGCAAATTAAGAGATTTATATAACAAATTCCGCTAAAAATGTTTAAACCGTGTCATCCTGAGCACTCTGCCGAACAAAACGACTAAGTATCGTTTTGTGAGAGGGCAAAAAATCTTTCCATACGTCATTCTGAGGCTTTAGCCGAAGAATC
>CASFNW010000058.1 GCA_949296245.1 uncultured bacterium | reverse complement strand
AAAAAACATTAACAGAAAAATTGTAAGTATTCTTTTCATAACAAAAAGAATTATTTATCAAGTTAAAGAATTAAACTATTACCACCCTAACTATTAACAAGAATAATTTTTTTAAGACCACTTTCATAGGAATGAAAATTGTGACGAATAAGTGTGGTTGCCTCTTGCATTGTTGTAGTGCCGCCAGGGAATATTACAAAATTATCAGCGACTTTTGTAAATTTCATAATTCTGTTGGCTTCAGAAGACGCTTTGCCGATAACTACGCAATCTTCCAGGTTTTCATCACCCCATAGAGGATTCACAATAATTGCTAGATTTTGTATAGGTTTACCCTTTAAATCAACAACGGAATTTTCCTTTGCAGCATAATATGCTGCCCCCATAATTCCTTTAGTACCACAACCGGTAACTATATTATATCCGTTTTGTACTAATGCTTTGGTTGTTTGTGAACATAAATCCAAATATTCCATAAGCGGTTCTGTTGTTTTTGAACTCCCGAGTATTACTACGGCTTTAGCTTTCATTTCAGGCTTTGTGTATTTTTTATCCAATACAGGTATATTGTTTAGATTGTTTATAGCTAAATTGTTCATATTATTAAGCCGATTTTAATTTTTCCGTTTTTATTAATATTCTTATCCATAGATTAATCATAGCATAAAAATATAAATAACAAGTGACGCACGGCCCGCGAATAGTGAATTGATATTTTATATTAAGAAACGTAAAACTTACTTGATTTTCTTAAAGTTTGCCTGTTCAAAAACCGTTATACCTCATGTGGACAAGGTATGTCCAAATCAGGTAAAAGGTAAAAATGAGTACGACAGGCGTAGAAAGCAAGATATCTGCATATATACAATCAAACCCGCAGTACAAAGAGTACAGTCGGGAAAAAATCGTGAGCATAATGCTGGAGAAAGGTGCATTAACCCGCAGTGAAGTACAAAGCTGGTACAGACAGATGGAAGAACGGGTAAAAGAAGAACACGCCGGCAGCGCAGAAGTGCCTGCTCAACCAGCCAAATCAAAAACAAACAATCAAGCAAACACGTCAATAAAACTATTTGGAGACACAAAAACAATCAGCTCAAATAGTGATATGGGCTTACGTGTAGAAAGTGCAGCTGAAATCACCCCGCCTGAAACCCCAAATATACAAGCAAAACAGCAAACCAAAGCAGCTGAACCTCTTAAATTTGAACTGACAGAAGAACAGGCAAAAAATGAAGTAATCAACACAATAATGGAGGACGTCAGCAAATCATACGTACTGTACCAAAAGCAGGATAACGGCGTAGTAAGTAAGGGATATGATGCGTTAAAGAATTATTTTAATAGTGAATTATCTTCAAGTAATGTAGAAGAAGCTCTGGCACTGCAGGCGACAGGTGCGGATAATTTGATGCTCGCACGCGACGGAGAATTAACAAAGCGCGAATACTATTTGCAGAATAAAGAGCATTTGAAAAAGATGTTAACCCGACGTCTCTACGACAAGGATGAAAATACAGGGTTAGATTTTCTTGACAGAAACCGCGGGAAGCTGAGCAAAGAAGAATTCGGAAAATTTCTCGAGGACTATATCCAGAGAATGATAGACAATATTCCGAGTATGGACAGCTTAAAGAGCGTAATGCACGGATTAGTCACAAGTACTCCCGAAGAAACCGAAGAAAATTTGCAAAAGTTATTAGCTAACGCAAAGAAAAATAAACCTGTACAAGTATTGCCGGATAGTCGTGCTATAAGCATAAAAAGCAAAGGAATACCTTTAGAATTTGATACTGATGAGCCAATTAGCTTTGAAGAAGTATTCAGATATGAACGTGGTACGCAATACAGTAAAGAAAAAGTAGAGAATGTAATAATGCATCAGCAGGAGATGGCACTGGCAACAGGGGCTGTGAATAAGCACGCTCAATTTAAGGCAAGTGCTGAAGCATTAATAAAGAGTGAAGAAAGCGCCGAAGTAAAAAGAGACAAGGTTGCTGTATTGTATGAAAAATACTATGGCGGAGATATAAACTTAGCAAAAGAAAAGCTTGACGAAGTAATAAGTCAGGGCAAGTTTATGATAGCAACCAAAGAAGTTAATGGTAAGTTAACTTTGGATATGAGTGCCTATGGGACAGAGACCCAGCAGCAGAACATATTGAACTTATTATTGCGTTTTGGAATCCAGCAGCAGGACAAGCAGTTAGAGAAAGTTCTGGGAGGTAAGCCTGAAGATAAGATGCTTGCTATAAATCAGGATTATGAAGCGGCTTACACAAATGCTTACGGAAATGAGTTTACGGAAGAACTTGTACAGGCGATGGAGAATGACAACAAAAGCTTCATCCGGAAGTACACGGGCAGTGCGTCAATGGCTGGGATGGCTATGACGGTTGTTGGCGGAATATTATGTTTCACACCTGCAGCGCCATTGGGAGCAGGTTTGATAACAGCAGGTAATACGTTAGCGATAGGCGGTATGGCTGCAGAAAGTGCGCTGGGTTATACGGAAGCATTGACCCGCGAAGAAATAAGTGAAGAAGAGCTTACAGATTTAAGTAAACAATTAATAATGAATGCCGGAGGTTTTGTCGTAGGTTACAAGGCAAGTAAGCTGGGCATGAAGGCATTTAACAAGTTAGTCGACAAAAAACTGACAGAGACATTTAAAACCCAGATAACTGACGGAAACAGAGCTGCAGCGTTAAAGGAAGTATTCAGCGACCCTCAAAAGCTGGGGAATTTTATGGAAGCTGCCGGTGCAAAGATTGGAACTGATTTCTTGGTATCTTATGCAGGCGATCTTGCGATGATGGGTGTTCTGGATACTCACGATGATTGGCAGTCGCTCCTCAAGGCTAACCTGATGGGTATTATTGTAGGAACAAGTTCTGATGTTGCTGACATAGGTAAGTTGTCCTACAGACTCGACCCTAAAGC
>CASFNW010000057.1 GCA_949296245.1 uncultured bacterium | reverse complement strand
GGCTATGGAATCATGGATAACTCTATTCACAGCACATGGAAAAGCTAAAGTGCAGCTTTCCCACGTCCTGCAAACAGAGTTACCCACAATTCCATGATACAGTCAGTTATACACATTACGCACAATGCCGACTACTACGGAATCCAACTCATTTTTTCACAGAACAAGATTTGCTTTTACAGAAAGAGATTATAGGTTGGAATGGAGATACGGGAGCCTGCATAGAGCACAGTGGAAAAGTTGAAGAAACTGATTGAGGAAGAATTTGTCGGGCTTGTGTTTCTGTCTGCTGAAGATATGGAGTAATAGCAAATTGGGACATAGTGGTATAACTGCTTTGTCCCAATTTTTTTATTGTTTTAATTACACGTCCGTATTAGAATTGATATGCTTGCAGAAATCAAATATCTAACATACTTCTTCCCACTGTAATAATACCATACAAATTTTATAAATACAAGACTGTTTATATAAGCTGACACATGCTAAACTAGCCTAGCAATGTTTCAGTAAAATTTTCTTTCATTTTTCAAGGAGGTCATAATCATTATGGGGAATAATCAGACAGAAAAAGCGTTTGAAGAAAAAAGATTAGCACAAACAATCTCTTTAGCCGAGGAACAATTAAAGCAGGCAAAAGAAGCGGCAGACAAAAAGAAATCAGAAATTATCGAAGCCAAAAAAGATGTGCGTGAAAATACAGAACACGGTATTACATCACTGTATACATCGGACGGTTTCGAGGCACTTGTTGAATTAAGCCAATATATCAATCCTGTAACAGACAAAATTATAGATTACGAAGAAGAAGAACATAAAATACTTCTGTTAGAAAAGATGATTAAATCGCCCTATTTTGCCCGAATTGATTTTAAATTTGATGATGAGGACGAATTTGAAAAAATATACATTGGACGTTCTTCTCTACGAAAAAACAGCTATCAAGAGATGTATGTTTATGATTGGAGATCGCCGATTGCCAGTATTTTCTATCGTTTTATGACCGGCGAAGCGTTTTATGACGCTCCATGTGGACGAGTAACAGGCGAACTCAATTTGAAACGCCAATATGAAATAAAAAACGGAAAACTGGAATATTTCTTTGATTCAGATGTTCAGATTGTTGATGAATTTTTAAGGCAATTACTGTCACAAAACACTACTGCTAAAATGAAAGCGATTGTTGAAACAATTCAGCATGAACAGGACGTGGTTATTAGAGATATGGAAAATGACCTGCTAATGGTACAGGGTGTAGCGGGAAGTGGAAAAACCTCTATTGCTCTCCACCGGGCTGCTTATCTTATGTATCAAGGTTTACAAACAAAGCTGTCCGCAAATAACATTATGATTATTTCCCCAAATTCTATATTCGAGCAATATATTTCAAATGTATTGCCCGAATTGGGAGAAGATAATGTTATTTCTTCCGTGTTTGAAGATATACTTAGTGCGTTATTAATTGGCAGGAAAATTCAGTCAAGAAATGATTTTTTAGAAAACCTGATTGTCAATTCAAAATACAAGGAAATTTCAAGAAATAGTATAGAATTTAAAACGTCAAGTTTTTTTAGGGAAATTTTAGACCAATTTCTCATTGATATACCCCGCCAGTGGATAGAATTTGAAGATGTTTATTATGAGGGAAAATGCGTTGTAAGCAGGCAAATTCTAAAAGATAAAATATTAGGAAGAACAGAAACACCATTAGGCATAAAATTAGAACAATTAGAAGATTATATTTTAGAACAAATATTTGGAACAGGAAAAGGGCGGGGGCATAAAGAAGAAAAAAATCTAATCAAGCAGGAAATACAGAAATTTATAAAAATTGACATTGTTGAATTATATAAAATATTATTTAGCAATGAAGCCTATTTTTATAGCCTGCTGCAAAATAGCAATCTGTCACAAGGCATAAAAAGTATATGGGAATATACTAGGGAAAATTTGGAAGCAGACAGATTGTATTATGATGACGCAATAGCAATCGCTTATTTGTATTTAAAAATATACGGAACAAATAAATATAAAAATATTAAGCAGGTAGTCATTGATGAAGCACAGGACTACTACCCTCTCCAATATGAAATATTTAATTTGCTATTTTCTAATGCCAAATTTACTATTTTAGGAGATATGAAACAGACTCTTGCCAAAAAAGAAGATATTTCTTTCTACGAACAAATTCAAAAAATATTGAACAAGAAAAAATCTTCTCTTATTATGTTGGATAAAAGTTTCCGTTGTACGAATGAAATTTTAAATTTTAGTTTAAAGTTCATTGAAAAAAGTTCACAGATAAAAAGTTTTAATCGGAATGGCGATAGCCCAAAAGTATATATTGCTGATAATTCCGAAATCTTCATTGATGAAATTGTTAAGGAAATAAATCTATGCCAGGAGAAAGGGTTTCAGTCGATATGCTTAATTTGTAAAACCGAAAAAAATTCAATCTATCTATTTAATAAAATTAAACACAAACTTGATATTCAGTTAATCAAAAATGGGAGCGTATCAGATTTACAAGGCGTGTTTATCTTACCAGTATATATGTCAAAGGGATTAGAATTTGATGCTGTCTTAATTTGTGATGCAGACAGCCAAAACTACCATGATGAAGATGATAAAAACCTCTTATATGTTGCCTGCACAAGAGCACTTCACAAACTTAGCTTATTTTGTGAAAATGAGGTTAGCCCGCTGATATAGATAAATTTACAATATATTGAATTGCCAAAATGCCAAACGCAGCGTAGGCGCAAATGAACAAAATGATAATAATTAGACAGACCACCTATTCTCTTAATGACATTAAATTGACATTACGCTCTCTATGATATATATTTGTTGCTTACTGTCAAAAAACACGACAGAAAAATATAGTTTAAATTCAACGGATAAAAGGGGTAATGAACATGGGAAAATTACTACTACTGACACTTAACGAACAAGAGGAAACAGCGATTGACAAAATCATATCGGCAATATCTAATTATATGCGACTTGAACCCATGCAGCTTACACCCGTTTCCGTGTTATCTTTTCCGGGATTGGAAATAAGGCAGAGCCAACGCCGGGTATTTCAAGACGGGGAGGAAGTCAATCTAACACGTCTTGAATATAATGCCCTTGTATTCCTTGCTTCCAATCCCGGCATTGTCCTCACAAGGACACAGATATTTGAAGCCGTTTGGAACATGGAAAGCGATACTTGCCATTCAAGTGTTGCCAACGTGATTTACAACCTGCGGAAAAAGATAGAGCCGGACAGCCGCAAGCCCACCTACATAAAGACCGTTTTAGGCATAGGCTACAAGTTTGCTTCCGGGGAATAACAACAGAACAACCGCCGCCCACCACAGCGACATACCATGACAGGAAATCAAGAAAAGGTTTCCTGTTTTTTTGCGCCAAAAAACGTGCTGATTTTCCAGCTTTGTCGAAAAGTTTTCTCAAAAAGTTTCCCAAAACTTTGCCATATCTTCATTTCTCTGCGTAGTAAGGAGTAGAAGGGGAAGTTTACGCCGTTTTCTTAGAGCAAGTTTCTACCACGGTGCCAAAATCCGCAATTCTGCGGTTTTGCCCCTCGCGGGAAACTTGTTGGGGAGTGCCTTCCCCAAACCCT
>CASFNW010000056.1 GCA_949296245.1 uncultured bacterium | reverse complement strand
GCCTAACGCCTGACCTATCCGACACAGCCCTAAGTGCCGGATAGGAACGGCAAAATTTTTTACACTTCTATTACTTCTTTATCGCACATTAGCAAAGTCACAGGGAATGAAACAGTTGATGGCAGGCGGCGGTGTGGCGCTGATCGGAATCACGCTTGTTCCGCTGCTTTCCGGGCTGTTCGGATAAGAAAAAATCTCAGGGTATGACTATGGTTATATCCGGTGGCGGTGAAAGCCGCCGCTACATATAGATAAAAAAGGCAATAAGTTTAATTTATAGATATATTTATGAATAAAAGCTGATTAGTTCTTCTCTTTTTTCAATTAAAGAAATACATAACAGTCTTGTACCCGCGTACAGGGCTGTTTTTGTCTGGCCAGACAATGCAACAACCATTCATCCGCGCCTGTTTTCAGGCGCGTCAGACAAAGGGAGGTATTTCTTTATGGCATTTTTCAACAGTGCAGTCGGTGTTCTTCAGACTCTTGTAGTAGCTCTCGGTGCCGGTCTCGGTATCTGGGGAGCGATCAATCTTCTGGAAGGCTACGGAAATGACAATCCGGGTGCGAATGCTCATGTACGGTAAAGAAGCAAGCAACCGAAAACAAGAGATAGACCGCCAGCACCACACTATTCCTAACAAAAGAACCAAAGACAAGCATTATGGAAATGTGCATAACAGGCTATGGAATCATGGATAACTCTATTCACAGGACATGGAAAAGCTAAGGTGCAGATTTCCCACGTTCTGTAAGAAGAATTTACTGGGCTTGTATTCCTGTCTGCTGAAGATATGGGATAATGGGAAAGGCTACTGACCTTTTTACTATTGCATATACAATATTTTTGTATTCTCTCTCCCATCATAATAGTATCATACAAATTTCATGATTACAAGACTGTTTATATAGGCAAACGTGTGATAAACTAGCCTAGCAATGTATCAGTGAGAAATTTTCTGTTGTTTTTATCAAGGAGGGTATTTTTTATGGGAAATAATCAATCAGAAAGAGAGTACGAAGAAATAAGATTAAAGCAAACTATATCTTTAGCCGAGGAACAATTAAAACAAGCAAAAGAAGCAGCAGAAAAAAAGAAATCACAAATTATCGAAGCAAAAAAAGAAGTTCGTGAAAACGCAGCACATGGAGTTACAAATCTATACACTTCGGACGGATTTGAGGCACTTGTTGAGTTAAGTCAATATATGAACCCTGTTACAGATAAAATTGTGGATTATGAAGAAGAAGAACACAAAATACTTTTACTGGAAAACATGATAAAATCACCCTATTTTGCCCGTATTGATTTTAAATTTGATGATGAGGAAGAATCTGAAAAAATATATATCGGACGTTCCTCCTTACGAAAAAACAGTTATCAGGAGATGTATGTTTATGATTGGCGGTCACCGATTGCAAGTATTTTTTACCGCTTTATGAAAGGAGAAGCATTTTATGACGCTCCATGTGGGCGGGTAACAGGTGAACTCAATTTAAAACGTCAGTATGAAATAAAGAATGGTACGTTAAAATATTTTTTTGATACAGATGTGCAGATTGTTGATGAATTTTTAAGACAACTATTATCACAGAATACCACCGCCAAAATGAAAGCGATTGTTGAAACAATACAACAAGAACAGGACGCTGTTATCAGAGATATGGAAAATGACCTGTTAATGGTACAGGGCGTGGCAGGAAGCGGTAAAACTTCCATTGCCCTTCATCGGGCAGCTTATCTTATGTATCAAGGATTACAGACAAAGTTGTCCGCAAATAATATTATGATTATTTCCCCTAATACTATATTTGAGCAATATATTTCTAATGTGTTGCCCGAATTGGGAGAAGATAATGTTATCTCCGTTGTATTTGAGGATATTCTAAAAATGCTATTAAAAGGCAGGAAAATTCAGTCCAAGAACGATTTTTTAGAAAAAATAATTGCTCCCTCACAATACAAAAAAATTTATAAAGACAGTATCGAGTTTAAAGCGTCAAAACTTTTTGGGGAAATATTAGACAAATTTATTTATGATATTCCATGCCAATGGATAGAATTTGATGATGTTTATTATGAAGGAACATGTGTTGTAAACAGGCAGACTCTACAAGATAAGATACTGGGAAGAACAGAAACTCCATTAGGCATAAAGTTAGAGCAATTAGAAGATTATATTTTAGACCTAATATTTGGAACAGGAAAGGGACGGGGACATAAAGCAGAAAAAAATTTAGTAAAGCAGGAAATACAAAAATTTATAAAAATTGATATATTTGAGTTGTATAAAACATTATTTAGCAATGAATCCTATTTTTTCAGTTTATTGCAAAATAATAATTCCTCAGAGAGCATAAAGAAAATCCGGGAATATACGAAAGAAAATCTGGAAGCAGGCTGTATATACTATGATGACGCAATAGCAATGCTTTATTTATATTTAAAAATATACGGAACGAATGAATATAAAAATATCAAGCAGGTTGTCATTGATGAAGCTCAAGACTATTACCCGCTTCAATATGAAATATTCGGCTTATTATTTCCAAATGCTAAATTTACAATCTTAGGGGATATGAAACAAACTCTTGCAAAAAAAGAGGATATATCTTTCTATGAAGAAATTCATAAAATACTGAATAAGAAAAAATCTTCTCTTATCGTGTTAGACAAAAGTTTCCGTTGTACGAATGAGATATTAAATTTTAGCTTGAAATTCATAGAACAAAGTCCACAGATAAAAAGTTTTAATCGAAAAGGGGATAGCCCGGAAGTATTTATCGCGGATAATTCCGAAGTCTTTATTGATAAGATTGTTGAAGAGGTAAAATCATGCCAAGAAAAAGGATTACAGTCAATAGGATTAATTTGTAAAACTGAAAATAATTCCATCTGCTTGTATAACAAAATAAAGCACAAACTAGATATACAAATAATTAGAAATGGAAGTGCAGCAGAGTTACAGGGTGTATTTATTATACCAGTATATATGTCAAAGGGGTTGGAATTTGATGCCGTCTTAATATGTGATGCAGACAATCAAAACTACTATGATGATGATGATAAAAATCTCTTATACGTTGCCTGTACCAGAGCACTCCATAGGCTTAGCTTATTTTGTGAAAAAGAAGCCAGCCCATTGATATATGCAGCTTCTAAACATACAAAACCAGAGCAGACAGAATAGGTCATGAAAACACATGGATAAATTAATAATAATTCGGACAGATAATCAGAACAACTTATATGAACAAATTATATCGTTAATAACTGCCAATCAAGCTAAAATGGAAACCATGTCTTTTGGTGTTTTTCCTACACTCTTTTTTCCGGGACTGGAAATAAGGCAGAGCCAACGCCGGGTATTTAGGGGCAGGGAAGAAGTAAACCTTACCCGCCTTGAATACAGCACCCTTGTATTCCTTGCTTCCAATCCCGGCATTGTCCTCACACAGACACAGATTTTTGAAGCCGTTTGGAACATGGATAGCGATAGCTGCCATTCAAGTGTTGTCAACGTGATTTACAACCTACGGAAAAAGATAGAGCCGGACAGCAAAAACCCGACCTACATAAAAACCGTTTTAGGCATAGGCTACAAGTTTGCTTCCGGGGAATAAAAACCGAATAACCGCCGCCCTTTTTGGCAGTCAGAAAGCAGGAAATCAAGAAAAGGTTTCCTGTTTTTTTGTACCTGTTTTTGTCAAATGCTGTTATGAAAACACGAAAAGATTTTCCGGGAAACTTTGCCAGATTTCCCTTGCCGTGCGTAGTAAGTAGTAGAGGGAGAAATACGCCGCAAAGTTGGCAGAAGCCCCGCCCTCTCCGTCAAAGGTATCAGCAAAAGCCCACACAGAGGAAGCCGCCACTTTCTTAGAGCAAGTTTCTACCACGGTGCCAAAATCCGCAATTCTGCGGTTTTGCCCCTCGCGGGAAACTTGTTGGGGAGTGCCTTCCCCAAACCCTGC
>CASFNW010000055.1 GCA_949296245.1 uncultured bacterium | reverse complement strand
CTGCAAACCTAAGTCTTGGAGAATTTGGATTTGCTTTAAATGATATAGGTGAATATTGCATAAATATATTCATATTAACTTAAAATCATGTAAAAAAAATTTTTGCTAGTAATTCTCAAATCCTTAGTTCAAAATAATCAACCCGCCTGTTTGTTTATAGCCGGGTTTTGTTTGGCTTATTAAGTCCGGTGTTTGAGGACCAATCAGCCCGAAGGGCTCTTTGTGAAGAGTCCAGTGCGAGCGAGCTGAGGCTGGTGTATTAAACCAGACATTTCAATCCTGTACGGTTAAAATGATTTTACCCCGTAAAGTGGCTTTGTGTTTAGGTTTTAACCTACCGGAAGTGTCCGAAAATAATCAAGCCATGTGGAACAAATAATCAAACCATGTGTTCTTTTACAACAAGGCGAAGCCTTGTAAAGGTTCGAGCGACCAAGACACCCACTCCTTCTCCGGTTTTGAGCCCATCCTCACAAGAGAGCTGGACTTTTTAATGCAAAATTATGCCTATAATCGTGACATTTACTGTATAAGTCCCTAATCTAATCTAGTGTCGCAGATGCCGCCGGTACTTTTCGAATGCCTTCCTTTTTCTCGTCGTTCCCTCTCAAAAACAAGACATTTAGTCTTGTTTTGTTAGGCAGAGTTTTATCACAAATTTTTTCTAACAAAATTTTATTACAGTAAAAAATTTTAATTATCGGCTAAACTTGTATTTTGACTCCTGCGTGATACAATTATAATTAATAAAGATATTGACCAGAGAAGTAATTATGGGCAGGATTGTAATTGATAGGGATGTGTGTAAGGGATGCTATTTATGCGTAAAAGCATGCCCAAAAGGATTATTAAAAATCAGCAGTGAACCGAATTTACACGGAGATTTTCCTGCGGAATTTGATGATAAAAACAATGAATGTATAGGCTGTGCGGCCTGTGCAATGAACTGTCCGGATGTTGCAATAAAAGAGGTTTACAGATAGTGGCAAAAGAACTTGTAAAAGGTAATGAAGCAATTGCAAGAGCTGCTATAAAAGCAGGATGTCAGTGCTATTTTGGTTATCCGATTACACCTCAGAGCGAAATCGGAGAATATATGGGTGCAAACTTGCCAAAACTGGGCAGAGTATTTATAACTGCAGAAAGCGAACTTGCTTCCATAAATATGGTTATAGGTGCAGGTACAACCGGTACAAAAGCTATGACATCATCTTCTTCCTGCGGTATTGCGCTTATGCAGGAAGCGTTTTCTGCTATGTGTTGTGCTGAAGTTCCGGGAGTAATAGTCAGCGTAATGAGAGGCGGTCCCGGGCTCGGAAATATTGCACCGGCACAGGGAGACTATTTTCAGGCTCTTAAAGGCGGCGGAAACGGTGATTACAAGCTCATTGTACTTTCTCCGTCAAATGTTCAGGAGGCAATAGATTTAACCTACAGAGCTTTTCATCTGGCATTAAAATACAGAAACCCTGTTATGCTTCTTGCTGACGGCATACTCGGGCAAATGATGGAACCGGCGGAATTTGGCGAATATCCGTATAAAGACCCCGATGTTAATGAATGGGCTTTATCAGGGGCAAATAACAGACCGGCAAGAAATATTGTATCTCTGCATATGCCTGAAGGAGAGATGGAGCAGCGTACAAACATGCTCTTTGAAAAATATGCTGCTGTTGCAAAGAATGAAACTACTTTTGAAGAATATATGCTAAAAGACGCAAAATTAGTTTTGACAGCGTTCGGTACTGTAGGAAGAGTTGCGAAAGCAGTTGTTAACAGAGCGCGTGAAGCAGGAATGAAAGTCGGTTTATTCAGACCGATTACTCTGTTCCCGTTTCCTGACAAAAATCTTCACGAAGTTGCAAAAAATGCCGATATGATTCTTGATTTGGAACTTAACATGGGACAGATGCTTCTGGATGTTCGCTCAGCTGTATTTGGCGCTTGTCCTGTGGAATTTTACGGAAGACCGGCAGGCGGGCTTCTTACACCTGATATGATATTTGAAAAGGTTCAGGAATTGTATAAAAAATTGGACGATAAAACGAAAGCAGGGGTCATATAATGGAAACACTTGTATACAAAAGACCCGAATCACTTTTAAAAGACGGACACTTCACTTTTTGTCCCGGTTGCGGACACGGAGTTGTCCTTAGAATGATTGCAGAGCTTATAGATGAATTTAATTTACAAAAAGATACCATAGCTATATCGTCTGTAGGCTGTTCAATATTTTTGGAAAAATTCTTTAATCTTGATGTAGCCGGTGCTTCCCATGGCCGTTCTACATGTGTTGCAACCGGTATAAAAAGATGCAAGCCTGACAAATTTGTTTTTACATATCAGGGTGACGGTGACGCAGCAACTATCGGTTTTAATGAAACCATTCATACTGCCTGCAGGGGCGAGCATATTACCACTGTAATGATTAACAACACAAATTTTGGTATGACAGGCGGACAGGCCAGCGCAACCACTCTTGTCGGACAGGTTACAACAACAACTCCTATGGGAAGAAAAGCAGAACTGACAGGATATCCTTTGCATGCGGCAGAAATTGTTGCAAAATGCGACGGAACAGCATATAGCGCAAGAGTTGCAATTACTGATACCAAAAATATAAGAAAAGCCAAAGAAGCACTTAAAAAAGCTTTTGAAATACAGATGAAAGGGCAGGGGTTTGCTTTTGTTGAAGTACTTGCTGCATGTCCGACAAACTGGCACATGAAACCGGCAGAAGCAATAGAATACATGGAAAATGTAACGGAAACAGTTCATCCTGTAGGAGTTTTTAAAGACATAACTAAGGAGACAATATAATGGGCGCTGATATGAGCGTGATAATTTCAGGTTTTGGTGGACAGGGAGCATTATTTGCAGGCATTTTACTCTGTCATACAGCTGTTCTGGAAGGGAAATATACTACATGGTTTCCTTCATACGGTGCAGAAATGAGAGGCGGAGCCGTTAACTGCTCTGTTAATATTTCCGACAAAGAAGTGCCTTCCCCCATTATAGACAAAGCTGATGCCGTTATTGCACTGAATGACGCATCGCAGATTAAGTTTGAAAACAGAGTTAAACCTGGCGGTTTTATGATAGTCAATTCATCTTTGTCTCATATAAAACCTAAGAGAACCGACATCAAGTATATAAATATACCGTTAAATGAGCTTGCACAGAAACTTACCCAGCCTGCGTTTGTAAACGTAATGGCACTCGGTGCTTTTATTGAAAAAACAGGGATTCTAAAGCTTGAATCAATAAAAGAAGTAATGAAAGAAATGGCAAAAACAGTTTCGGCCAAAAAGGCGGCTCTTTTGCCAAACAATCTGGAGTGTGTAGAGTTTGGTGCAAATCTTATAAAAAATCAAATGGTGACAGTATAAAACAAATTATTCTTATGAAAGAAACAATAGAGTATATAAAAAAACAAATAAAAGATTTTACACCGGAAATTGGTATTATTCTGGGCTCAGGATTGGGCGATTTTGCGGATAATCTTGAGGGAGTAAGGATAAAATACTCTGATATTCCGGGATTTGAGACTTCTACCGTTGCAGGACACAAAGGACAGCTGGTTTTTGCGCAGGTACAGGGAAAAAACGCCGTAATAATGCAGGGCAGATATCATTTTTATGAAGGGTATCACATAAGCAGAATAGTTTATCCCGTAAAAGTAATGAAAAAGCTTGGTGTAAAAACCCTGATAATTACAAATGCCGCAGGAAGTGTAAATAAATCTTATAAAGCCGGTGATTTGATGATAATTACCGATCATATAAATCTTATGGGGGTAAATCCGCTTATAGGTGAAAATGACGCTACTTTGGGAGACAGATTCCCTGATATGACGGAGATTTACAGACATGCTCTGCAAAATCTGGCGCAGAAAAAGTGTAAAGAACTCGGTATTCCCGTTCAAAAAGGTGTATATGCCGCTATGAGCGGTCCCAGCTATGAAACCCCTGCTGAAATTAATATGCTGCGCATTATGGGCGCTGATGCCGTAGGTATGTCTACGGTACCGGAGGCGCTTGTTGCAAATTATTGTGCGATGGAGGTTTTGGGTATCAGCTGTATTACAAACTCCGCTGCCGGTGTACATCCGACAAGATTATCACATGCGGAAGTTGTAGAAACAGCAGCAAAAGTAAAAGAGTCATTTAAAAAGCTTCTTGTTTCTGTAATAAAAGCATTATAGACTTTTTCATATTGTCAACTGACTCCGACTACTTGTTGAACCTGTGCAATAAGCAAGTTCAATACAGCCAACAAGTGCATGGGGTCACTTCTGTAAAATGCTAGACTCGGCGCCACTCGCACTCCGTGTACCACTCCTACAAGCGAGGTCCCACTCGAACAATTTACCCGCCGAATATAGTCATTATACTTAAAATAAGATTTCCTAAAAGGTCAAAAATTCCCATATACTAACCTAAGTCACTTATGGCTGTTTTTCCGAATTTTGCACTTAAATCATCAACATGGTGAAGGAAATATAATAACGGTTCAAGATCTTTTTCGCCTAAATCAATAATCGCGCCCCATTCCGTTCTTCCGTGGTGCGCTGCAATCATTTTTGCAACCGTTTTAAATCCGTTTGTCATGCAGTTTGAAAAACCCCACTGAGAATGCGTAATCCATTCTTTTGGAAAATTTTCATCATACTCTATTAAGCCGGATTCCTCATCGATTTTGTATTCAAAAATTTTGCCGAAATCGTGTAATATACAGGCAGCATATACGCAGGATTTATCAATTTTTTTGTACAAATTTGTCATAAGGCATTTTGCAATTTCAAGACACTCATAAGTATGCTCTACAAGTCCTCCAAGGTAATTGTGGTGCATAAGACGTGCTGCCGGAGCGATTTTGAACTTGTCTTCGTATTCAAAAAGAAGTCCGACAACATATTTTTTCAATTCCTCATCTTCTATTTCATTAGCATATTCAACAATACCGTTAAACAATCTGTCTCTGTCTTCTTTATCCAAACCGATTTTGGCCTCTTTTACAAGTTCTAAGCTTGTAATCAAACAGTTGTTATATTTTTCGTTATAAGAACCGCCCAGTACCTTTACAAGATTTCCTGTTCTGAATATCTTGCTGTCTATGCGGTTTAGTGCTTCTTCCCATAAAATACAATTCAAAAGAGTATTGTCATTTATATTTTTTAACTGTAATTTCCCCATTTTTGTACCGGCTTTTGTATCTCCGATAGAAAAAATTACTACTTCATAGGTTTGAGATAAATCTAACATAATTATTCCTTCCAACAACAGTTAAAAATATAATATCATTAAAAAATCGCATATTGTCAACTGACCTGGATTGATTTTGTCTCTAAGATTTATGTTCAGCTTTTGGCAATGCTGATAACTCTTTTATTTTTTTATATACCCGGTTGCTTTTATATTACCGTTTTTATAGTTCAAAATATAATATTCAGAATCCGAAGAAGAATTTATAGTTGCTTCCATACTTGCCTGATGTTTTCTCTCAGTCTGGTCCAGAGGCTTTTTTCTGCGGTTATTTCTGTATTTTTTTTCAAGTTTTTCTTTTTCTTCTATTCTTTTTCGTTCTTCTTCTTCCGATACCATTTTTTCAACAATTTTTACAACCGGTATTGAAGCTTTAATTTGATTGGATTCGACAAAATATAAAGTCTTTCTGTCAGGAGAAAGTACTATCTGATAATGCCCCGGAGGAAGTACATTGCCGTCAAAATCTTCAAGAATATACGGCATATTTAAAATCGGATAAGAAGTAGACGGATAACCGAATTTTATATGACCTTTGTCTTTATCCAGAAGGCCCGAGTTATAGGTCGGATAAGGCAGTATGTCATCAGGATTGTTAAGTGCAAGATATGAGCAATCTATCATCATAATATATTTATATCATATTTTCATATCGTCAACTGACTCCGACTACTTGTTGAACCTGTGCAATAAGCAAGTTCAATATACAACAACAAGTCCGGCACAGCCAACAAGTGCATGGGGTCACTTCCGTAAAATGCTAGACTCGGCGCCACTCGCACACCGTGTACCATTCCTACAAGCGAGGTCCCACTCGAACAATTTAAAAGCCCCTGATAATAAATACAGGGGCTTTTTATTTATAACAATTTGGTCAAAATTTCCGGTTCTCCGTCTGTCACGTGAACAGTATGCTCAAAGTGGGCGGAAGGCTTTCCGTCATTTGTAACAACAGTCCAGTCATCTTCGAGCGTGTGAACATCGTCGCCGCCGAGATTAAGCATCGGTTCTATTGCTATTGTCATGCCGTCTTTCAGCACAAATTTATTGCCTACTCTGTAATTGAATACAAACGGCTCTTCATGCATTTGTCTGCCAACACCGTGTCCGCCGTATTGTCTTACTATACCGAGTTTTTTCTCATTTGCAACATCTTCCACAGCACCTGAAACATCGTCTAACAGTGCATTGTTTTTCATTTTTTCAATACCTGCAAAAAGTGCTCTTTCTGTTGTTTCAAGAAGCATTTTGCACTCATCAGAGATATTACCTACAGGATAAGTCCAGGCACCGTCACCGACAAGCCCGTGGTATGTTGCCCCAACATCGATGCTTACAATATCACCTTCTTTTAAGATACAGGTTTCTCTCGGAATTCCGTGGACAACTTCTCCGTTAACCGAAGCACAGATAGTTGCTGGGAATCCGTTGTATCCCAAAAATGTCGGAATTGCTTTGTGTTCTTTTATAATTTTTGCCGCTGCATCATCCAGATATTTTGTAGATACACCTGGCTCTATTATTCGTTTCATTTCCTGATGAACAAGAGCCACGATATTTCCTGCTTCTCTCATCAGTTTGATTTCTTCACGTGATTTTTTATGTACTGTCATTTTTCGTCCTTTGAAGTTTTAGGCAATAACTTCTTTCAATTTTTTGTATATTTCGTCTACTGTGCCTGTTGCATCGATTTTTACAAGATTACCTCTCTTTTCATAAAAATCAATTAACGGCGCAGTTTGTGCAAAGTAAGTGTCAAATCTGTTTTTAGCGATTTCTTCTGTGTCATCTTTTCTTTGTACAAGCTCGCTTCCGCAGGCATCACAGATACCTTCCTGTTTAATAGGCATAGTTTTGAGATTGTATATTGCACCGCATTTCGGACACGAGCGTCTGTATATGATTCTTTCCATAAGATTATCTATAGGAACATCAAAGTAGACAACTTTTGTGGAAACTTCCTTGCCTTCATCAATTTCTTTGAGCATTTCATCAAGCATATTTGCCTGTTCAATGCTTCTCGGGAATCCGTCTAAGATAAAGCCTTTTTGTACGTCATCTTGAGAAAGTCTGTCTTTTATAATCTGTGCAACTACTTCAACAGGTACAAGAGCACCTTTTTCAACATAGTCTTTTGCAATTTTACCGGCTTCTGTACCGTCAGCCATTGCCTGTCTGAGTAAAGAACCTGTATCTACATGTATAAATCCTGTTTCTGCAGCAAGTTTTTTTGTCTGTGTACCTTTGCCGCTGGCAGGAGGCCCCATAAAAATAAGTTCTTTTTTCATATTTTCTTTAACTCCTAATAATATAAGCTTTTACCTGTTTATTTTATCACGCGCCGCATTACAGCACAATAATGATTTTATTCGGTTACAAATATCTCATTTGTATATAAAGAATATATTTAGTTTTGTAAAAATTATTCAAATAACACTTCATGTCTGATAAAAAAAAAACTATACTAAAGTTGTAAGGAAAGTTTCACTTCCCCATTTAGTCTATTGTTTAAACATACAACTAAAGTCTAAAAGTAAGCAGATAGCTTATTTTGAATGTCATATGAAAAATTTGCAACGGATTGCATGCAGATTTTGAAAGACAGTGCAAAAGATGATTGGTTCAGGACTGTTTTATTCAGACAAGAACTGATTATCGGGTATCGTCGACAGCCTTATCTGGCTTGAAAATAATAAAGGGATTTACTAATATGCCTATCGTTATTAATACAAATATGTCTGCTTTGCGTGCGCAAAACGCACTAACAAGAGCATCATGGAGTTTGAATACAAGTCTTGAAAGATTGACTACCGGTAACAGAATTAACTCCGCAAAAGATGACCCTGCAGGTTTTTATTATGCTGCAGGTATAAATTCTCAAATAAGAGGAACGTCGGTTGCATACAACAATGTTTCGCTTGCAAATAATATGCTGGCTACAGCTACAGGCGATTTGGATTCTATAAATAACCAGATAGAGAGAATAAAAGATCTTGCAACACAATATGCTAATGAAACCCTTACAACAGAAGAAAAGGCTGCAATACAAGACGAAGTACAGCAGAGAATTGATGAAATTGACAGAATTGCAAAAGAATCAAAGTTCAACAAACTGAATCTTCTGGACGGTTCAAAAACAGGCCCTGTAAGGATTCAAATAGGAGCCGGTTCTGATCCTGATACAAATGCTATCTTTGTAGAGGGCGTGTTTGAAAAAGCTGATTCTGCTTCATTAAACCTTATTGGAGGCTCAAGCAAGTTTGCAACTGTGTCCGCAGCTTTTGCATCTGCTTCTGCTGCTGCAGAATTTATAGACATTGCGCAGGCATCTGCTGATATGGTTACTCAGAGAATTTCCAAAGCGGGTGCTTATGAGTCAAGGCTTTCTTCTGTTATGGATTCATTGATGGTTCAAAATGAAAATCTTAACAGTGCATATTCTACGGTTGTTGAGGCTGATATTGCACAGGAAACGGCCAATTTTGTAAAAAATCAACTGCTTATGCAGACTTCATCGGCCATGTTGACACAGGCAAATCAGATAGACGGTGTAATTGCACTGCAGCTTGTTAATTCTCTTGTTTAACGTTTTCAATAACATACTATAGTAAAGTTGTGCTTTTTATACAAAAGTTTGCTTTTGTG
Source organism: uncultured bacterium (assembly GCA_949296245.1). Classification (GTDB taxonomy): domain Bacteria; phylum Cyanobacteriota; class Vampirovibrionia; order Gastranaerophilales; family Gastranaerophilaceae; genus Limenecus. The sequence continues at coordinate 307 of CASFNW010000055.1, read as the reverse complement.
CGTAATTTTTATTGTTTTTTATACTTAAGTTGTATAAATCTCCAACTTATTTAGAATTAAAATACAACTTTTCATACCTTATTATGAAAGTACCGTACAGGGAAGTTATTTTAATAGGATATGCGAAAGGAGTTACCACAATGGCAATTGTCGTTAACACAAACATGTCTTCTTTGAAGACTCAAAATAATTTAAATAGTTCTACGAATGCATTGAACACATCATTAGAAAGGATGTCAACAGGATACAAAATCAACAGCGCTAAAGATGACGCTGCAGGTATGTATGTTGCAACTAACCTCAACAA
>CASFNW010000054.1 GCA_949296245.1 uncultured bacterium | reverse complement strand
GCAGTGACGGCTCGAAGCGGAATCTGACGGGGCTTTGCCTCATGCAAAGGCAAACCACGCTTTGCCGTAGCGTCAGTATTCCAAGACAGCCTCGAGGCTGCAACTGCGACACTAGATTAGATAGAAGATGTCAGGATGTTTGTTTAATTAATATTATCAATATATAAAATCCGGCATTTAAATACGTAACATATACAAGGATGACGCCGTTATGAAAAATTAAGCGGAATTTGCTATATAAATCCCTTATTTTGTGTATAAATTTTCTGTGAATTATAATTATGTCATATAGAAAGATATGAACATAAATGCTTATTATACTTATACTTGCCTTATTTTTCAGGATAATTTCAGGCTGTGTTGCAAATGTTTATCAAAAAAAACTGACACAAAATAACTGCAGACCGCTTGCTGTTAATGCGGCGACTTATTTTCTTTTGAGTATCCTATGTATACCGCTTGCTTTTGTTTATTGTAAAAGTTTCGGTACCGATATTATTTATACAGCTATGATTGTAGGTGTACTCGGAGCGCTCGGGAACGGTTTTCTTGTAAAAGCCTTACAAAACGGTGATCTGTCAATTCTCGGGCCGATTAATGCATATAAATCCGTATTCGGTCTTGTTTTTGCTTTTATTCTTTTAAAAGAAATACCGAACATTCAAGGTATAGCAGGAATTGCGCTGATAATTTCCGGAAGTTATTTTGTTCTTGATACGACAAAAGAAAGAATTTCCTTTGCACTTATTAAAAATAAAAGCATTCAATACAGATTTCTGGCACTTATTTTCTGCTCTGCAGAAGCTGTTTTTATAAAAAAACTGATTGAACTTTCAAATATGACATATGCTTTTATCCTCTGGTGTTTTGCCGGTGCGTTATTTTCGATAATATTGCTTGCTCCTAACAAAATTAAAATTAAAACAGAAATTTCAAAGCTAAAACATATAAATCTGCTTTTCCTGTTTATAATTGTTTTTTGCACAGGGATAATGCAACTTACAACAAATTATGTTTTTGAGAATATGAATGTTGCTTATGCACTTGCTTTATTTCAGTTAAGTTCTCTTGTCAGCATATTTCTCGGGTATAAAATATTTAAAGAAAAAAATATACTTAAAAAACTGCTCGGTACTGTTATAATGATTACCGGCGCAGTTCTTATTATATTATTCAATTAAAATAATGTTTAACGATTTAAAAAACAGCATAGATTTTTTTATAAGAAATAAGACAAAATTTTCACGCAAAAATTTTCAAGAAAAAGACGAAGAAAAACTTTTGCGCAATTATCTTGAAAACCTTTATACTTACGATATTTTAGACAGATTTTTTGAAAAGATTCCTTATAAAAAAGCAAGGATTCTCGATATCGGCTGTAAAAACTGGTTTTATGCAAAAGGGGAATACAATTTTTTTAAAACCTTTATTGAGGATTTTATTCTTGACGGTGTGGAGATTGATGCATACAGATTGTACAGCACTTTTTATACAAGGTATGAAACAGCAAAGTTCTATACAAAAAATCTTAAAAATGTAAACTACATAGCCGGTAATCTGTTGGATATAAGTAATATTAGTGTGCATTACGATTTTATAATCTGGATTTTACCGTTTGTTTCTATCGAGCCTCACAAATACTGGGGATTACCTCAAAAATTATTTATGCCCGAAAAACTGCTCAAACAAGCAATAAGCCTTCTTAATGAAAAAGGGCAGCTTCTTATTATAAATCAGGGTGAAAAGGAAGCACAAATCCAAAAACGGATGTTTGATAATCTTCATATAAAATACGAAGAAAAAGGGATTGTTAAAAGTGAATTTATGGAGTATAAAAACAACAGATACGCTTATTTAATAAAAAAGCAGCATAATCACAGGAGTTTATAAAATGACAAACGATTTAAAATTTGAACTTAACCTTTCACACGAGGAACTTGTAAAAAGAACATCAAAAGACTGCCTTATACCAAAAGAAATGTTAAAAACAGATGCAAAAGAATACGGGACTCTGGCTGACGGAGATAAAAAGGCTTTGAAACATCTTGTAAAAGCAGCAAAAGCGATTGACGAAGTCTTTATGAAACAGGATAATCCTTACAACCTTGCTTTTAAAGCTTTTCTTGAAGAAGAAGTAAAAAAAGGCAATGAAGATGCAAAAATGACACTGACCTTGTTCAATGCACAGATAGGAATGAATGCCGTCGACTCGGAAGCAAACAAAATTTTCCTTGCAAAAGGCTACGGAGAGCTTCCGGGCAAAGGTTTTTATCCAGTTGATCTTACTAAAGAAGAATTTCATAAAATTCTTATAAACATGCTGAACGAAGGCAAAATCGAAGAGGTAAGAACTATATTAAATCAGCGTTCGATGGTTGAAAGAGACGGAGATGAACTAAAAGGAACAGATTATACTGAATATTTTTCAAAAGAATTTAATTATATAGCTGATGAACTTGAAGCTGCTGCTGAAGTTTCCACAAACGAAGATTTTAATAAATACCTGAAGCTGCAGGCTATTGCGCTTTGCGAAAATAATCCTAAAAATGATGCTTATGCTGATAAAAAATGGGCAGAATTGCAAGATACTCCTCTGGAATTTACAATATCAAGAGAGCAGTATGCTGATGAAATGACCGGTACAGTTGTAGAAAATGAAGAGTTAAAAGCACTTCTGGAAAAGTATGAAATTGAACCAATTTCAAAAGATTCAATAGGTATAAGGGTGGGTATTGTAAACAAAGAAGGAACAGAAAAACTTCTGGAGATAAAAAAATACATGCCTGTACTTGCGCAGCATATGCCATACAAAGATGAATACGAACAGAATATCGGTCATGATGATGACGAAAAACAAACAATGGTTGATGTTGATATAGTAACTCTGCGAGGTGATGAAGGCACATACAGAGGCGGAATTACACTTGCTCAGAATCTTCCGAATAACGATAAACCTTCTTTAAAAATCGGCGGAGGCAGAAGAAATGTCTACCACAGACAGATACGTATATCTACAAGCCCTGAAGCAAAAGAGAAAAGACAAAAAAGGCTTGATGCCACTCTGGCAAAAGAATTGCACAAATACTACAATCAGGAAGCTGACCACTGGTTTACCATAGGACATGAAAATGTCCATTCCTTAGGACCAAAATCCGGTACGGAGGCTCTGGGTAAATACAAAAATATTATCGAAGAAAATAAAGCGGATATGGGATCTTTAGCTTTGCTTGATGTGCTGGTTGAATTAGGCATGTATACTGAAGAAGAAAAGAAACAAATTCTTGTAACTTATGCTGCCGATAACTTTTTAAAGGCAAAACCGAATCTTTCACAGGCTCACAGAGTGAGAACTGTTATGCAAACAAAATATTTCCTTGAAAACAAAGCAATATGGCTGAATGACGAGGGAAAACTTGAAATTGACATGGAAAAAATGGTTCCGACCGCACAAAAAATGCTGGCAGAAATTATAAGAGTTCAGCTTTCAAAAGTCTTTGCTGCCGGTGAAAAATATGTCTTCGACAATTTTGTATGGACAGAAGAAATGGAAATTCTTGCAAAGAAACTGAAAGAAATTGATAAAGCTTTGAACGGAATATTGAAAACACCGCTTGCTGATAAACTGGCAGAAGGATAATTCCGGTTAACAAAATTTATAAAATTTTTATATAATTGCCTGAATTTAAAATTTAAATTTTAAATTCAGGCAATTTTTTTATATCAATTGTTTTTATTTATATATAGGATATTTTTAAGGGAAGATTATGACCGGGGAAAGTTTTAATAATTTAATATTAAAAGCAATGGGTTCATACGGAGTAACTTATCCAAATTATTCCCTTATGCCTGCTTTTGATTTTAGCGGTTATGCAAACAGCGGAGATTATGAACTGTCCGGACTTTTGAATCAAAACCCGTATACTTCTGAGTATTCAGAAAACAGTCTATCCGACGGTTTTAATTTTAATTTATCTACATGCAGCAGTGATACCATGAGTTTAGTAAATTCAATATATGCAAACTTTACACAGCAGATGGAAACGCAGCAGGCACAATTGCAGCAGATGTTAGCGAATTTTATGTCTAATTCCGGCGCTGCACCTTACTCCGATGAAGATACATCATATTTCAGCTATGATTCACAGGCATTGAAGGAAAAATGGTCAAAGAAAAAACCGAACCTGTCAGACAGTTTTTATAATAAAGTCGTAGAAGTTGCAAAACGTGTCGGATGCGACCCGAATGATCTTATGGCAGTTATGAATGCGGAATCAGGGATAAATCCTGCAGCAGTAAACAAAAATGGAGGAGCAACCGGCTTAATACAGTTTATGCCGGCAACAGCACAAGGCCTTGGCACAACAACTGAAAAAATAAAACAGATGAGCGCAGAAGAACAGCTTGTTTATGTAGAAAAATACCTTAAACAAACAAAAGCTGCTGCAGGCATAGGAGAAAATGAAAAAATAGGAGCTGGTACGCTGTATTCACTGATATTTTTGCCCGCACGCGCTAACAGAACTGTTTTAACAAGCAAAGGCGAAACTTATTACAATCAAGGTCAAAACTACCGTCTTGATACTAACAATGATGGTAATATTACAAAAGATGAACTCGGTCAAAGAGTGCGGAATTTTATGGCATAATTCCCGCCTTATGGAATAAACGATGAAAATTATATAGCAAATTTGAGAGATACTATAAACAAAAACGTCATCCTTGTATATGTTACATAATCCGATGACAAAAACAGTTTTTCTTTTATTATTTCTAATAAAAGTAACGTAGGTCAGATTTACAAATCCGACAAAATTATTTGTCAGCATAGTAATGCTGACCTGCTGTTTCTAATCAAGGTTACAACAGGTGCATGACGCTCCCGTAGCCCCTGCATTTTAAAAACCGTCATTCTGAAGGAGTGAAACGACTGAAGAATCTTTATGTAATAGATTCTTCGGTCACTTCGTTTCCTCAGGATGACTGATTGTTTTTTTATCTTGGATTATTGGCGTTCGTAAGGTCAAGTACTTCATTTCAAATTTTTATTCTAAAAATTTTCCATTTCGTTGACCTTGTTCACATGGCTGTTCGCTCACTTCGTTCGACTCTTCAGCCGCTCAAAATCCGCAAAAAAAAAGCTCTAATTTTCATTAGAGCAATACTTTTAATAGGAAGGGAAGGTTAGGAAGTTAGGTAGGTTAGTTAGTGTGAAAGTCTCATCTTATTTATTTTGTTTATTGTGTGCTTATTTAATGTTCGTTTTAACTTTGTTTTGTCTTACATATATATAAAGTATATACTAAGTCCAAAATTTCACTTTTTAGTATA
>CASFNW010000053.1 GCA_949296245.1 uncultured bacterium | reverse complement strand
AATACAAAGAGTCTGTAATCAAGGTTACAACGGCAGAGCCGTCTTACACTTCGTGTGCAGCTTCGCTGCTAATTGATTTTCTCATAATAAATATTATCACTACATATATACATTTTAGTTTTTACTTTTATTATTTCTAATAAAGAAATAACAATTTTTTGTCACCGAAATATGTAACATATACAACTCTGAGCACTCTGCCGAACAAAACGATTAAGTATCGTTTTGTGAGAGGGCGAAGAATCTAAGAAAATTAGTGAGTAGGTTGGGCATACCTGCCCAACACAGAGGATACGGCATAAGTGGTCCTTCTGACAGTGCTGTTTGCTCCCTCAAACATTTAAATCCAAAATTTCTAAACTCATGCTTCAATATGACATTTTATTGCTTTACTTGAAAAATAAATGCTCTTTTTGCTACAATATTAACAACGGTTGTCCATAGTATATCAGTTTAGCCTATAGTTTGGATTATATTTCAAAAATGAATTATCAAAGTATAAAAAAGATTTTATTATTTTTTAGTATCATATTAACAATATTTTTTACTGCAAATGTAAAATCATTTGCTTCTGATTATCAGTACAAAGTTTTGGATCCTAAATACAATCCTCAGGCAGAAGAACTGTTAAAAGGAACCCTCTCTAATGTTCCTGATGTGGAGTTGAAAGAACCGAAAAAATTTGATTTTGGCAGTTTTTTTGCAATTTTTGCACTGGTAGTTTTCCCGATAATTATTATTTCTCTTGCCGTTAAAACATTAAAAGAAATAGCAGAAGAAGTTCCCGGCCGGGAAAATCAGGATACAGGCAATATAACAATAAAAGCAAAAGACGAAATTTCTGACAAAAAGGAAATACAAAAAAACATACAGGATAAAAAGAGTTTTATACAAAAACAGAATACCTCACCGTTACATAATTCCGTGCCGATAAATAATCAGATGCCTGCAAATTCTAAAATGATAAATACCGTAAAAAAAGATACATCTGTATCATCTGATAAAATAGCACGTAAAACACAAATCCGACCAGCAATACCTCAAAAGCCGCTTTCTCAAAAAGAAAAACTTCCGAAGACTGCAAACATATCAATAAGCAGATATTTTTCTTCACCCGAGCAAAAAGCTAAAAATCCTATGCTTTTGAATACTTCATTGCTTTCACAGAATAAGGGATTGTGTCTTGTTGAATACAATAAAAAATATTCATTAATCGGTTATATAAATAATGAAATTTTTATGCTGAATCAGTTTGATTCCGTACAGACCAGCGAAATCCGATCCAGACTTTCAGAATCCGTTAATTCTAAGGACAGATACATAGTAAGACTCGGTGATTACAAAGCACTAGTCGAAGTCTCTGATACTAAGATGAAGCTGCTTCTGGAACTATAATTGCTATATAATGAGATAATGAAAAAATTATTAGTTGTTTTTATATGTGTGTTTATCGGTTTTTTGTCCGTTTTTTTGTTAAATAAACCTGCAGATAACTGTGTTGTTATAAAGTTTTCCACCTGGGGGTCTCAAAGCGAAATTGCACTTTTAAAACCGTTGATTCAGAAGTTTGAAAAAGAAAATCCCGCTATAAGGATAAAACTTTTGCATGTCCCTCAAAATTATTTTCAAAAACTACATCTGTTATTTGCATCCAATCTTGCACCTGATGTTATATTCATAAACAATTACTATTTGCCAAAATACTTAAATGCAGATCTTTTAGAGGATTTAACACCTTATATTGACAGGAAGGATTATTTCTCAAAGGCGCTGGAAAATTTTACTTATAAAAATAAAATTTATGCTGTACCGAGAGATGTGTCTAATCTTGTAATTTATTATAATAAAAGCCTTTTTGATAAATACAAAATAAAATATCCTCAAAAAGGCTGGACTATGCAGGATTATCTTGATACAGCGAAAAAATTTGCACAAGAAGGTATCTGGGGTACAAGTTATGAAACTGATACTCTCTTTTGGCTTCCTTATTTGATGAGTAACGGCGCTTCTGTTTTGAGTGATGACGGAAAAAAGATTTTTCTGGATACAAAAGAGGCTGTGAATTCTCTTGATTTTTATGCTTCTCTTGCAAATGTTTATAAAGTTGCACCCCAAAAGAGCGACAGTGCCAGTCTGACAATGGCGCAGCTTTTTTTGCAGCAAAAAATGGCAATGCATCTTTCAGGCAGATGGCTTGTACCAAAATACCGGGCAGAAGCAAAGTTTGACTGGGATATCGCACCTTTCCCTTCAGGCAAAAACGGTTCTGTTGTAAATATCGATGCCTCAGGTTATGCTTTGTCAAAAAAATCTAAACATAAAAAAGAAGCTTTGAAATTTATAAAGTTTATCACTTCACAAGAGTCTCTATCTGCACTTACAAAAAGCGGCCTTATTATTCCTGCAAGAAAGGATGCTGCATATTCTAAAGTCTTTTTGGACAAGACAAAGAAACCTGCTTCATCTGAAATATTTTTAGATACTATAAAAACCGGTAAAGTCACTCCTGTTAATGCAAATTACCAAAAAATAAATGATATCTTAAATACGGGTCTTGAACCTCTGTTTCTGGGCAAAGAAAAAGCCCGTGATTTATTAGACAGCGGGCTTTTAATAGATTTAAGTAGATACGCATATTAAGCGTTTTGCAGAGCCAATTAATGTTGGCTCTCGCTATATTCCAAGCATCATATATCTGTTGATTGAAGAAAGTTGTGTTGCACCTGAAAAACTTATACGATCACGTTTTGCAGAGTTGTATTCTTCTTCTACCTGGTCTTTTAAAGCTTCGTAGTATTCTCGTTCTTCGTCTGTATAGGCCATGTAAATTTCATAGTCGAGTTCATCTATCGTGGCATCATAATCTTCATCAAGATTCCCTGTAATGGTTAAGTTTAAAGTGTTCATAATATCATCAAACGGAATTGACTCACGAGTAGTTGTTTCCGATTGTGATTTCATTATTTCTTCCATCCTTTGAGCTGTTTCAAGACGCATTTTGTCCGTATCTTTATCTCCGGACGGTGCAATACCATACATAGCCAGTTCCTGCATAATCAGCTGGTATTCATAGTCGTTCTCCTCAGTCTTTTGTGTTGAGGCTGTGGATGGAACATACATAGACAACATATAAGAAGGTATCGGACTTATCGACATGCGAAACACCACTCATTTCTTAGCGCTACCATGATAATGCCCGCATATAAAAGTTTTTAAACAAAATAAAACCCTATACAGATACGATTTTGTTACCTGCGTGGCTCGCAGGTGGGTGAGTGCCTTGGTTCATCCGTTTCCTGCTGGCACAGATTTTCTGCGGCAGGTATACTTCAAAACGTTTGAGTCGCCTCTCCCGATAGTAAATAATGTAGGAACAAAATTAATACCTGTATAGAGTATTAATATTTTATACTTTTTTGTTATAATAAACAAGCGTTAGGATATATTTATAGACAGGCGGTTAAGGAATGGACAAGATTACTATCAGATCTGACAGACAGGATGATTACACTTTTACTTACAAAGGAGAAGAAGTTGTATTAAAAGCTGGTACAATTTTAAGTATTGCAAACGGTTTGAATGACGTTGTTCTGCCGACTACTCAAATGAAAATTATGAACAACCTCATTGTTATAAAAGATTCTGTAAAAAAATAATTTTATCAATTTATAAAGCCGGTACTATGATATAGCACCGGCTTTATTTTATATTATATATTCTCCGATTATTTATGAATTATCCTGCGGATAAAGATTGTCTATCAAGCTTGACGGCTCCGAATCCGACTCTTCACTGCCGTAGAATACGCTCATAGAACTTGGTTTAAAAGATTGGTATTCTGTTTTTAATTTTTCTTCATCCGCTTTCAGACTGAAAGCTTGAATTTCAGCGTTTGTTACTCTGCCGTCTTTGTTTGTGTCAATCTGGTTGAAATATGTTAAAACATTATTCAGCATTTCGCTGCCAGCCATACCGCTTGAGCATAGCTGACATAGCTCTTGATATGTAAGACCGTTTTGAGAAAGTTTTGATGTTAAATTGTTCATATCATCAGAGCTGATTGTTCCGTCACCGTCCTGATCAATGGCGGAAAAGTTGGAAGACAAAAATTGTGCAAAAGTTGTGTTGTAACCAAGCTGGCTTAATACAGTATTTGAAGGATTTGTTAAATCTTCTATGGTTATCCCTCCGGAGTTGGAACTGTTTTTTGCCAAGATTGAGTAAGTGTTTTGCAAACCTGTTAGTGCATTTGCAAATAAAGCCTGACCATTCATTAATGACATTTGTATGTCTCCTTTACTTTTTGCATATTATTGTCCATGTACAGTTTAAGGTTTTTTTTGCAAAAGTAAACCCTTTGATTAATGTATTTCAAAAAATAAACCGCCTTTTGATTTTAAAAAGCGGTTAAATCTTTGGGTATGCGATAGATATCGTAAGTAAGTAAGCAAATAAATAAATATAAAAACTTTTGAATAAGATACACTATGTTCAAATCTAATATATATCTAATTAATTTTTAAGTTTAATCGGCTCAATTCTTATCAATTAAGAAAATACTTTGAAAGTTCTTTCAATGTTCTTTTCCATAACTTTCTTAACTGAATCGATTTCAGTATCGCAGGCTTTTTGCTGAGTTTCGATTTGATTTAAGTCATTCTGCAATCTTTTTTCTTTAACTTGTATAGATGATGTCTGCTGTTCATATTTTGCTTCTGCTTCTCTGTCATCATCAGTATAATATGACTGTGTGAAACCATTGTTGCCGTTTAAGTCTATTACCTGACCGTTTGCATCTACTATTCTTAATGTGCCTCTTTTTAGACCTTCTAACAATGCAAGAGGAGCTATATCACTATCTGTATATCTTTGAGTATATGTAGCTGTTACATCAACTGTCTCACCAGCATCATTTGTTGTTGTCTGTTTTGTACATTTATCTTTTTCACTTTGAGGCAATGCATCATAATCTGACTGGGTTATTGTCTTGCCATCTCCATCTGTCCAGAGTACTTCTGTACTTGTTGCTTGACCGGGAGCCCAGGTATGCCAGGTATCATCATCATCACCGACGCCTCTTTCTTGAATACTATAAGCACCGCCTGTTAAGTCAGCAATGTCAGTAGCAGTAAGAGCATACATAGCAGAAGTAGCATCACTGCCGTCAGTATAGAACAAAGCCTGGTTGCTGATTTTTATTGAATATTCTCTGGCAATTTGTTCAGTCTGCATTGCAAGAATCATTTCAGAGTTTGTAATTTGTTGAGCTCTGAACTCGAGATCACTTTTTCTTGCTGTTAAAAGTAACAATCTTGCTTGTGATGCTGCTAAACCCATTTTATGTCTCCTTACGACTTACTTACATTACTTACATATATATAAAAACAAAA
>CASFNW010000052.1 GCA_949296245.1 uncultured bacterium | reverse complement strand
ATGAAACGTGCCGAAGATAGATATAACATAAAGATATATCTATCTATAACAAGGAGCACAAATGAATAAAACTTTTTTAAAGAAAAGTTCCGGCTTTTCGCTTGCAGAAGCATTGATAACATTGCTTATCGTATGTCTTATTACACTTGCGTCTATACCTGTTTTGACTAAAAAGAAACGAATTTCCTCATCTTCTGTTCACGGCAAGTGGATGTGTACTCTTAACAGTCAGAATAAACATGTATTTTGGTCCTCAAATACAAGCGGCGGTGACGTGGATAATGTTGACACTTGGAATCTTGCTAACGGGGGCAACTCTTGTACCTTTGTACCTCCTCAAAACGCAAGGAACTTTGCTGTATCTCTTTCTGGAGGAGGCGGCGGCGGGGCCGGAGTACAAGTTTCTGAAGGGGGTTCTACAACTTGGTATAATAGTTTTGCAGTAAATGTTCCCGGTTATTACGATTTTTTGGCTGTAGGAGCAGGTGGTACCGGTGGCGGAACAACAGATAGTGACGGTAAATCTAACAGCGGTGCTCAGGGTGCTGCTGTTGCTATGCGTGTATATTTTGACGACTCTGTTGAACGTGTAGAGTTGATAAATGGTGCTGTTCAAACAGGAGAAGATGGAAGAAATAATAACGGCAAACCCGGCGGGGCTTCCATGGTAAAAGTTTTTGGCAAAGATAAATCTACTGGTCAAAGTTATGAAGACCTTTTGATATATGCCGGAGGCGGCAATGGAGGTAAGGGCGGTAAAGCTGGCAATGACAGTGTTTCTGAAAGCAGGACGGCAACTGCACCCGGTACAGCAACTGTCTCTAAAAACCGTTTTAGCTCTGATTCTATATGTATTGGGGTGGGAGCTGCTACAAATTTTTGGTATACCAATATGTATGGCGGGTTTTCCAAAGACAATCATACCCTTCCGGAAAAAAGATGTACAAACGGTTATCTTGGACTTACAGAACAACAAATGTTAAATAATTTTTTTAAAGATAAAAACAATTCAACTCTTGCAATATTTCCGGAAATACGATGTAACAACTTGTCTCCAGCTTTTGACTATACTGAATCTTACTACACTTTATCAAAAGATTTGCAAGAAACCAGATCTAAATTTTGTGCAATGCCCGGTATGGGCGGAGGCGCAAGAGAGTCTCACAGCCCGTGTACAGCAGGCGGTGAGTCTAAAGAAGGAGGAAGAACCGGCACAAACGGTGTAGTTATGGCTTATACAAAATACTTTAAAACCGGCGATGGAGGAGAAGCCGGTGAAGTTGCAAAGAATTTGTTTTATCCAAAGTTTGAGACGCAAAAAATAACAGTTTACATAGGCGCAGGTGGTAAAGGTAGTGAATCAGGTGCAGGAGAAGACGGAGGTACAACAAAAATTGAGGGTAAAAACATTGCTATAATGCCTGTAAGCGGCGGTAAAGGCGGGAAAATGAATTCTGAAAATCAGTCGGCAATGCAGACTTTAGCCGGTGGAAACGGTGAAAAATCAAGATTATTTTTTGACAAAGAACCTGAATTGCCATTAGGTGGCTTAAATTATGAAAATTCAGAGGATGAAACCGGCGCATATAATTCGTCAGAAAATGGTATCAAATCTACAATAGGCTTTGGTTCCGGTGGTGGAGCCGGTGCAATAAAATTTGATTCTACTCGCGGTACATATACAACAGGTAAAGGCGCAGATGGCACACCCGGTGCTGTGATTATCGAATGGTAATTAATAAAAAAGGTTTCTAAACACATCCTTATATAGACAGTAAATAAGTGTTTAGATTATATAGACAGTAAATAAGTGTTTAGATAATATTTGGCTCTTCTTCACTAAGAAGAGCCTTTTCTTTAAGTAATGATTGATATTGTTATGAAAAACATTTCTCTGCCGCAATAACCGTCATCCTGAGGGTGAAACCCGAAGAATCTGTTTAACTATATTTTAGATTCTTCGCCCTCTCACAAAACGATACTTAATCGTTTTGTTCGGCAGAGTGCTCAGAATGACGAATGAGACATGTCATAAAATAATACGTCATTCTGAAGGAGTGAAACGGCTGAAGAATCTATATTAACATACACGACTATAGTATTTGTGGAATGTGCAATATAAGTCCCAAAAAATCTAAACACCTGATGCAGGTTTTACATCTATTTTTTTAAGTCGTTTTTCGAGTTTTTTATACCATTTTAATTTTTGTTTATATAAATACTCGTATTCTTCTATATTGCCGTGTCTTATATCATCAAACTGTTTGTCGCACAGCGCTTCAAAGTTTTTTTCCAGTTTATGAGTAAATTCTTTTCTGTCAAAATTGTAATCTGTTACAATGATGGGTTCTCCGACTTCGCACAGAACTTCGGGCTTATCTTCTCTTAAGAAAGGATAATTTACTGCAACAGGTATAAGATTTATCCCGCCTGCTTTTTTGACAACATTTTTTGCAATATAAGCAAGACCTGTTTGAAATTCTATGGGTCTAAACATCGGGGGTCTTATTATTCCCTGCGGAAACAGCCAGAGAGATTTTTTGTTGTCACACAATTCTTCAACCGAATACTGTAATGCTCTCATCGATGCCTGAGCCGATTTTTTATTGACAGGGAAAGCTCCTGCTTTTGCCAGAATAGGAAATCTGTTCATTTCCTCTATCATCATTCTGATATCGGTTTTAAAAATTCTGCGGCAAAGATTGTACCCGACTATACCATCCCACCAGTTGTTATGAGGGGCATAGATTATATTTGCAAAATCGGGATTGCGTTTATTGTAGTTTTCTTCATTTTTAATTTTTAATGAGAAAAACCTGTGTTCCAGCATTTTGTAAAAAAACATATCCGCAACCCAGCGCCAGAAGCGTGTAGGTTTTGCAGCACGAAACTTTTCGTCCTTATTTCTCAATTTTGTAGGCGGTACGTCAGAATATAGCTGTTGATTTTCTTTGTGTAGTAAAGTTCCCAAAGTTTATTAACTCCTTAATAGTAATTCTAACCTGACAGAACATTTTTTTAAAGAAATTTAATATTTTTTTTACAATTCCTGATTAACTTTTATAGAATAAACGGGTATTTTTCTCATATTGTCTTTTTTCCCTGCATAAAAATCCAGCCACAAATCCTTGGCTGCATATATATCATCTTTGTCGGAATAAGTGTATTTTAAAGTAATAATACCGGAAACTTTTCTTGATTTAAGCGGATGTTTTTTTGAAAACAACTTCTCTTCCAGTATCGTTTTATTTTTATCACTATATCTCAGTTTGACTATAAGATATAATGTATTAAAATCATATTTTGAGTTATTTTCTATTCTAAATTTAACATTTATTGTTTGTTTTGTTTTTAAAAGATTGCTTCTTACTTTTAGTTTTTCAACATCTATTGCAACATCTTTATCTGTTAAAACGTATCTCTTCTGGAAAGTTTTTATTGATTTAAGCTTATGTTTATAAAGTTCCGTTTTTAAGTCATCACCGTTTTCGTAATAGAATTTTATAAGTTTTATCAGTAATTCTTCATACAAATCATAGTTGATAAGCCCCGGATCCATTTTATAAGTTTTTTCCATGTATTTATTGGCCGTAACAGGGTCAAAATCTTTATATAAAATAGCAAGTTTATACAGTAACACAGGTGTTTCTTTATACAAAAGCGCCGTCTCAAGGCTCTCTATAACTCTGTCTATACGATGTTGTTTATAATATTTGTCTGCAATTTTATTATAACAATCAAGAATACCCGAAACAGCAATATCCTTTTTTTGAGAATCAACTTTTTTATAATAGAAAAAGGCTATTTTATACTGTTTTACTGCAGCTTCGTATTTGCTTTTTTGCCACAGAGCATCCCCGAGATTCATATAAAAATCACCCTTGGCTATAAGCAGAGGTTTATGATCAGTATTTTTGAGCTGTTTTACAATATTTACAGCTTTTGAGTACTTACCCTGTTTTACATATAAATTTGCCAGCCCGAGATAAGAGCTGTACACTCCATACGGAGATTTATTTATAGCTTTTATATACTGCTCTTCTGCCTGTTTGTAACTGAACATGAGTTCGTATAAATTACCCAGCTTCACATTTATAGAATAATCTGCAGGATGTTCCTTTGCCTGTTCCAGATAAACCGTAATCAAATAACCTATGAGTTCATTATCTTTTGCCGTATTAGAAATCTTTGCAAGCATACGTGCATGGTGTTCCGCAACAATATTTGAACACCCCGTAGCAGCTGCCGCCAAAAATAATGCCACAAGCAGTGCTATAAAAATTGTTCGCAAATATTCCAGAATTTCTACTTTACTCATACAACTCTTGTATTGCTAAGGACTCAATTCCTTCTATTTTGTTTAATTCATTATGCAGTGTCTGCACAGGATTCTTTTCCGCTATATCAAGCTTAAAAGTTATTTTCATAAGACTTTCATCAGAAGAAGATGCTGTTTTGCTTATTTCAAAAATAGAGCCGAATTTTTCCACCAGTTTTGAATATACGCTGTCTGCAGAAGCAACAGGTGAATAAAAACTCACTTTAAACTTTCTTAAGATTTTTCTGCCCTTATGAATATACTGTTTTTCAAAAATCCTGATTAAAACAAGCGTACCAACAGCAAGAACAGTGCATACAACAGCGAGCGACGTAAACCCGCAGCCACATGCCATACCGATACTTGCGGTAATCCACAGTGTAGCTGCTGTTGTCAAGCCGTATATGGAATAGCCGTGTCTCAGCACGGTACCGCCGCCTATAAAACCTATCCCGGTCAAAATCTGCGCTGCAATTCTGGCAGGATCTGCCTGAGGACTGTGTGCAAAAACAGGAAAAGCATGTATAGAAAGCAGTGTAAATATACAAGAACCGAGACAAACAAGCATATGTGTCCTGAGGCCTGCCCATTTGTTTGTAATTTCACGCTCAAAACCTATTGCAAAGCCAAGTACTATTGCAAGCAGTATATCTAAGAGCATGCTTTTCTCTATAACAAGATTATCCAAAACTATATTTTCCATACTATCCTTTTAATTTCTTCTCTGTTTTTATTCTATCTTATCTTGCTTTTCGGGTCTAATATGTCTCTAATTGTATCACCTATAAGGTTAAAAGATAAAACCGCAACAAAAATTAAGAAACCCGGAGCCAAAAGCCATGGACGATAGATTATATTAACATACTCCTGTGCTTCTTTAAGCATGTTACCCCAGCTTGCATCAGGCTGCTGTATACCTAATCCCAAAAAGCTAAGACCTGATTCCGCAAGTATATATGACGGCACAGAAAGAGTCATTGCTACTATTACATAACTCAATGTCTGCGGAAGAAGATGTTTTACTATAATACGAAGTTTTGAAGCTCCTATAGATTCTGCTGCCTGTACAAACTCCTGATTTTTAATTGACAGAACCATTCCTCTTACCACACGGGAAAAACCCGCCCAGCCGATTAAAGCAAGAATTACCGTAATCAATGTAAATCTTTGAATGCTTGTCATGTTAGTAGGCAGTATTGCTGCAAGAATAATCAAAAGATAAAAACTCGGGATAGACATTATTGCCTCGGACAATCTCATCATAAGATTGTCAACAACTCCCCCGATATATCCTGAAATACCGCCATAGAGCATTCCCAGAGGAAAAGATATAAACAAAGCAAGAAAACCTATTGTCAAAGATATTCTTCCCCCAAAAAGTATTCTCGAAAAGATGTCTCTGCCGTTTATGTCCGTTCCGAGCAAAAACAGCCTTCCGTCTTTGTCTACTGTGACAAGGTGTCTTTCCATAGGAATAAAACCGAGAAATTTATACTTTTCGCCTTTTGCAAAAAATTTCAGATAATATTTTTTACTCCTGTCGAGTTTATAAGTTATTTTTAATTCTTCCGGATTAAAATATCTTTTGTAATTGTAAGTATACGGTCTTGAAAACTTACCGTTTTCATCTATGGTAAAAACTTTTGACGGCGGCACATAGGCTCTGTGGCGGTCAGAAAATTCCTTTGAATACGGTGCAAGAAAATCAGCAAACAAAATCATCAAATACAAAATCAAAAGAACAACAAAAGCAGTTGCTGCGTATTTATCCTTAAAAATTTGAGCAAGAATAGAGTTTTTGTTCATTAGTTCACACTCACTCTCGGGTCAACAAATTTCAAAAGTATATCAGCAAGCAAATTGCCGAGCACCAGCATAACCGTACCCATCATTAAAGACGCCATAACAAGATTTATATCAGACTTCATTACAGCTTCAAGAATCAAACGTCCTAACCCGGGATATTGAAAAACATATTCTGTTAAAGCCGCCCCGCTTAACAGTGAAGCAAATTCAAAGCCCAGAAGAGTAACCATAGGGTTTATGGCATTTCTCAAAGCATGTTTATAAACCACTTTGTTTTCGCTCAAACCTTTTGCCCTTGCAAATTTTACATAATCCGACCCGAGAACATCAAGAAGATTGCCTCTCATCTGTCTTTGAAGTCCTGACAAAGATATAGTAAAAAGAACAATAACGGGAAGCACCAGATGATGAATAATATCAACAACTTTCCCGCCGAATGACAGGTTGGAAAAATTGAAGGAGGTCAGTCCTCCTGTCGGGAACCATCCTGTTTTTACGGCAAAAATAAGCAAAAGCAAAGCAAAAAAGAATGACGGTATTGCCATACCGATACTTGTCACTACGGTCAAAATCCTATCCACAGGTTTTTTCCAGTTCAAGGCAGCATATATACCCAGAGGTATACCGACAAGCCATGTTAAAAAAATAACAACAGCAGTTAGCAAAAGAGTATTGGGTATTCTTTCCATCAGCTTTACGCTGACTTTTTCTCCCGTTACAGTAACCCCCAAATCGCCTTTTAAAAAACTTTTGAGCCACAATCCGTACTGTACTATTTTGGGTTTATCCAGCCCGAGCCTCTGCTGTTCCGCTTTCAAAGTTTCCTGCGAAATAGAAGGATTCAGCCTTAATTCTCCCAATGGATCCACAGGGCTCAATCTTATTATAAAAAAACTGATAACAGAGACCAGAAACAATAAAGGTATTGCCTGAATAAGCCTTTTTAGTATATAAACAAATATTTGCATACAACTATTTTACAAAACAGACAGACTTTTGCAATTAGTTTATTGTACAGTTTAGTAATATGAAATTTACTACATATAGATTCTTCGCCTTACGGCTCAGAATGACGGTTTTTAAAATGCAGGGGGTACGGGTCGGCACGCCCCTGTTGTGACCTTGATTAGAAACAGTAGGTCAGCATAGTAATGCTGACCTACTTACTAGTATTCCGTTTCGAAATTTTATTCTAAAATTTCTTCACTTCAATAACCTTACTCACATGGGAATCTTCATGCCCGCTTTTTCACTGTTTACAAATCAATAATACAAAGAAAAACTATTGATAATTTCGTGAAGCCATTTTGCACGTTTCGCCTCAGCTCAACGGCAAAAGAAGGCAA
>CASFNW010000051.1:6344-12720 GCA_949296245.1 uncultured bacterium | reverse complement strand
TATTTATCTTCAAAATTTTCTAAACGCTGACGCTAACGAAAATTTTGTTCGTAAATACAAAGAGTCTGTAATCAAGGTTACAACGGCAGAGCCGTCTTATACTTCGTGTGCAGCTTCGCTGCATATGTTTAAAATTACATAATAAATATTATCGCTGCATAATTCCAAAAATATCAGGCGGTGCTTTCGCACCGCCTGATATTTAAAGTATTAATACCAACTATGCTTCGGAAGCAGGTGTTAATATAGCAAAAGGATAGCCTGTTGAACCGCCTTTTCTTGTAACAGGGCTTGCAATCTGCACACCGAGTCTCATTACACAGCGAAGAGCAACCATATCCTGCTGCGCAAGGTTGTATGCAATTGTTCCGTCAGTGTTCTGAATAACAGCCTGATCAAGCACTTTGTAAGTGATATCCTGTCTGATAGAGTATACAGCTTTTGTAAAATCACCTGCGATTAACAGTGCTTTTGTTGTATCAAAAATACCTGTTTCATCATACATCATAGGACGTCCGACAAGACTTACAGGCATTTCGGAAGTTAAGCCCGGAGTATACAGAAGCTGGTTATTTTTGTCTCTTAAATTTCTAAATTTTGCTTCAAGAGAACTGTCAGCATAAAAACCTGTAACTTTGTAACCTGCGGCTTCTACTTTTGACATAACTCCGTTTTCGCCGATAATGTCACCTGCAATATCTTCATTTGTACCGATTTCCACAGTATTTTTCTTTGTTGTTGCTGCTGTAACAATTGCGTCAGGATAAGACGCAGGTTTGTTTACACCGAAAAATACGGCATCATCGATTGCTACACCGAATGCTTCTACAATCTGCGGCTTGATTTCATCCCACATAGAATACTGTGAATCTTCAAATACAGCTTCCGGAATAGGTACTATTACGGCAATTTCTTCTGCAGTAAGAGTAAGTTTATCCCATTCTGCATTTGTGGTTTTTTTCATATCTGTGTCGCCGTTTAAAAAATAAGCTGTCGGCAATGTTGATGCAATCGGCAAAGTTTTTTGTTTTGCACTCATGTTGGGCAGCTGTTTGAATAATTGCAAAGCTGCAGAAGCTTTTGGAACTTCTTTTATAATTTCGTTTGAAGTTTCTACAGGTATTAATGCTTCTGCATTAGTACGTGTAATAATTTTTGCATCTAATGTCATTTAAATTTCCTTTCTGTTTAATTTGTGTAATGTGTGTTTTTTCCAATACAGCAGTTTAGACAACAATCGCACTAACGACCGAGTGCTGCACGAATGTAAGCATCCATCTGCTGCGAAGGTGTGAGATTTTTTCTGCCGGAAGCTTTAAACACTCCGCCGGCATTTTGTTTCGGGGTTTTAAAAAGAAACTTATTTTCTTCTTTATAATTCCTGATAAAATTGTCCAGTTCTTCTGAAGAAGATAAATCTGCCGGAATATCTTTGGCAACAAGTTCGCTTTTTATACAGCCTGCTTTATCCAGCTTCTGAATAATAGACAGGGTTCTGTGTTCAGCTTTAAGAGCTTCAAGTTCTTTTGAAATTTCCTCTGCTTTTGCTTGAAGTTCAAGCTTTGCCTGATTTTCAATTTTTGTGGAATTTCTGTACTTTGCAGCTTCCTTCCTGAGCCTTTCAAGTTCTTTTTTCATATACCCCGAAGAAGTCCCGCGAATAAGCGCATCCATCTTTTGTGACGGAGTAAGCACTTTTTCCTCCTGTTCGCTTTCTTCTGCTGCAGCTTCCTGAGCTGCTTTTTGAAATGTTTCTCTGGATACTTCAAGAGATGTTTCCCGAGATGTTTCATTTAGTTGACCGGTTCCTGACCGGTCTGTCTGCAATAGTTTTTCCTCTTTTGCAGCCAAATTTAAGTCCTGTGTACCTGACATAGGAACTCCTTTCTGTAAATTGCGGACAAAATACAGCATTTGCCGTACAGTCCAATGTGTAAGTTTATAGACAAAAGAAAAACGGCATTTTTTATAAATGCCGCATAAAA
Organism: uncultured bacterium; assembly: GCA_949296245.1. Classification (GTDB taxonomy): domain Bacteria; phylum Cyanobacteriota; class Vampirovibrionia; order Gastranaerophilales; family Gastranaerophilaceae; genus Limenecus. The sequence goes on along the minus strand of CASFNW010000051.1, from coordinate 10,735 downwards.
ATAGCTGGATTGATGTAATCGACATAATTGATATTAGTCAATTACAGAGTCTATTTATTAATTATCCACAAAGGATATTGTAAAAATTTATCGTATTTTACGTTTTATAGATTATTTAATCTTTTTAAAATACAATTTTTTCCCCTGATTGTAAACATAGGTAATATCATCATCAATTATTGAGTTAAAAACCTGAAAATTACGATAGCCGTCAGTTTTTTTTAAGAGAATACAAACAGGATGTCTTACATCAAAATATACTTCTTCACCGGTAATTTCTTGATATACACCTCTGCTGTTTTTTTGCAGAATATACAACAGCCAGCTTCCGTTACCGTTTTTGAAAGAGGAATAATGCGTACCTATAACTTCATCCTCTCCGTCGGAATTTAAATCAAAAAAGGCTGCAGTGCAGTCTCTTTTGTAAATATTATGAATAGCTGCATTAGCTTCTGTCAGTCGTATCTGACGTAACAGCCAGTTCCACAATATCTCAGAAGCACTGTCCTGACCGGTCATTTCCTGTAAATCGATACAGGCTCTCGGTATATCAAAAGCCAAGCCAGCGCAAACCGCGCTGCAATACAGGATCAAGCTGAAAACCGCTCTGGTTATTATTGATTTCAATTTTTTCTTGTTCATCATCGGGGAAAGTTTGTACATAATACATTCTCAAAGATTGTGCACGATTTTTTATCAAATCTCTTTTCTGCGTAGCACGAAACATTACTCTCTCTTTTGTTTCATTGTCTTTATCCTGCAGTGCATCTAAGACACCGTATTCTTTATTTTTGTACATATTCCAGTATTTTTGGTCATCATATAGAGTCTGTTTTGCATTGTCAGGAAATTTTTTGTAAAGAAGAGAATAATATTTATCAACTTCGCCTGTCCACGCATTAGCGGCTTTCAGCGTGCACCTTGTCCACTCATCAAGTGTCTTTGCTTCTGTTTTACAGGCACTTTCCTTTGCATCTATAGGACAATAACAAAAACTTAATAACAAAACTGTGCACAAAAAATATTTTAGTTTACCCATAATTAAATGATACAGTATTCAAATATCCCTTGCAAGTTACCCGACAGGCTGTTCTAATCTGGTCTGGCTCTGTAATAACTTTTAACTTTTGTTCCATCTGCTCTGGAATAAGAATTAACAAAAACCATGCCGGCATCGGCAGCCTGTTTGTTTGTTGGTATACCTATTGTTTTGCTCTGATATTCTATAGCTTTTTTATTCGCATTGATTTCTTCCTGTGACATATTATTTATAGCTTCTTTTGTGTATATTTTATTTGATTTTGTTACTTCATTTATGTAATTGCCATAGTCAGCTTTTGTATCAAAATTGTTATTTAAATATACGTTATAAGATATACCTGTTTTTAAAATATTATTCCCGGCTTCCCCTGTAGTTTTTATGGCTTTTTCAGGTGAAAAGTTTGTCAATTTCTTATCTAATCTAGTGTCGCAGTTGCCGCCGGCTCAACGCAGCCGGCATCTGCTCACCTTTTCAAAGGACACTCAAAAAATTCGTTCACGTCATTTCCATCTCACAAAACAATTCACCGGATTGTTTTGTTCGGCAGAGTCTTATCACGAATTTTTTTCGGACAATTTTTATCTGCTGTATATGCTTTTAAGTAATATGTATCTATTTGCTCCTGAGAGGGTGTTTTATTATTTGCCCATAACTTTTCGGATACGGACTGCACTGCTTTTTCACTGGCAGTTTTAATAATTTTGCCACAAGCAGCTTTGCCAAAGAATGATCCAGCAATACCACCAACAAAGGAACCTGTTCCAAAACCGGAAATAGCACCGCTTAGTGAGCCGACCGTTGCTCCAATTTCCGTACCAACAAGACGTCCTACTAATACGCATTCTTCCGCTGTAGCATATTCCAGTCCCTCACGCATAACAGTACTCGTGCCTAGTTCAAAATATATCATTTCTTCTGCCTGTTCAGGTGTAAAGCCTTTTTTAATAAGTTCTTGATATCGTTTTTCTATATACTTTGAACTGTCCATTGATTTTTTAGAAATATTGTATAAATTCATAGATTTACCTCAAAATCCTTTCTAAAAATGCAGGCAAAGTTATTTTGCCTGCATTTTTAACCTATATAAAAATTTGACTTAACTAAGTTTTAGAGAAATTATTAATAAAATTATTAATAGAAAAACTACAAAAAATGCTTTTGCTACAGAAATATTTTTATCAGGTTCTTTAAAATCTGATTTATCAATAGGTTGAAAATCAAGATTAAAGTCCATTTTAAATATTTTGCAAAAAATAAATTCTGTTACACAGCAAAGTAAAAAAGCAAAAATATTAATAAACCAAAATCCCTTTTTATTAGAAAGAATTTTGTTAATTTTGTATGAAAAATTTCTCTTTTCATTTTCTATAATTACTTTTTTCTGGTTTCTGTCCATATTCTAATCTTAACATAGTTACAGTCTTATTATTTATCATATTTTCTGTTTTTCGTTTGCTATTTTATATTCTTCAGTTTCTTGCTGATTCGAAAATTCAGCATTTGGATTTTCTTTGTCCTGATTATCATTACGCATTTGTTCAAGAGCATCCTTCAATGACATTTGTCCGTCTTGACTGTTCATATTCTGTTCTTCATTTATTCTTTCAATTTCTGCCATAGCATCCTCTTCCGATACATTATCCAACGTCATTATGGTAGTCAGCTTGCTCTGTGTACCCGCTGCAACCCTGCTGTTTTCGGTAGCTACCATCTCTGAGTAATCAGAAGGTATCGGCTCACCCCAGGCAACATTTACACTGTCAACCGGTGTTGAATTCAATGCCATTGCACATTTAACAACATTCTGAATAGTTGAAGTAAAAGACACCTGCTTTATGTCATCTACTTTAGAAAGCGCAGCAATAAAAATTTTGCGTAAACTTTCGCCGGACATATTGCCTGAAATATCCAGCCCGTAAGCTTGCGGAGGAGTTTTTGTCAATATATAAAAGAAACTCATCAGCATATCCAGATGTTTTTGTATAGCATCAGCCTGAAGATCTGCCGTAATATATTCTGGCTTTATGCCGTCAGTACCGACTTTTAAAAAGTCTGTATCGGGGAATATTCTCTCATTTGTAACAGGATTCATCTCGAGATTCTGCTCACTGCCGGATAGTTTCGGGTTTGCATGCCTGTTAATGATTTTGGAATTCTGGCTTACTGTAAGCATGATTTCTTCGACAATTGATTTACAGCGTTTATAATCACTTTCGCCGAAATATGAATCACTTTCTGTAGTATTTTTTGTCGGAAATACAAGAAAATCCTCCCAGTAATCGGAAAAATCATCTACAGGTAAAGTGTTAAACATTGCCATTTCGTCTTCTTCAAGAAGTCTTCCGAAAGTACCGTTATTCGATGTCCAGATTTCATTTTCAACATAGCCTTTGTGGTGTTTTTCCACTTTCTTAAACTCTTTTTTTGCACCGTTTTCAATGATTTCTAAGGGATACACAAGAATATGTCCTTCAATATCATTTAAGTTGCCCTGTTTAAAAACCGGTATCCAGCAATCCGGACAGACAGAAAATATTTTTACTTTGCCGTTTTCAAGAGCGGCTTTAAAAATTCCGTTGCCAAAACGTGAATTGTCTATATACACCTCTTTTAAAACGGAAATAAAATTGTTTTCCTTCGATATTTCATCCCATACGGATTGTTTGGCGTCATCGACATTGACTGTAATACCTTGATTTGTCAAAAAACCTTTGAAAAAGTCTGTCAGAGCCCAGAAAAGATTTATATTGATTAAAGACTGGGCTGTTGTGTTATCAAGAGGATAACGTTTTCTAATCTTCAATACTGTAGAACTAAAGGCTTTTGTAAAATCACCTTCATACAGATTTCTGTAATCTTCATAATCAGATAGTCTTTTAATTGTGTCTGAATCGTATCTGGCATTTTTAATGTCAAAGTTTGTGAACATTTTTACCTCATTTCTTTCTGTTTTTGTATAAATCTGCATCAAAAAAACATCTGTTAAGATGCTCTGCTTTTTGTTTTGTTAGATTAATTAGAATAATTTCTAATTTTTTGATAATTAGCTTTTCTATATATGTTAAATTTTTTGTAGTAAATTTTTAAGAAGTGCTTGTTAGTATAGTGATAATATTAATTATGTAAAATTAAAAAATTTTTCAATAAACAGCAGGGGTACGGGGGCGGCACGCCCCTGTTGTAACATTGGTTAGAAACAGTTGTGTTTTGAGGCAATTTTTACAGCAGCCTGTCGCTGAAAAATTGCCGCTAAAATACTTACTGTTTCTTTTGATATAGCTTGTTTTTCTTGCTTGAGTCGTTGGCGAGTTTACGAGCCTTACGAATCAGGATACTCTTGAGTATTTTG
>CASFNW010000051.1:0-6323 GCA_949296245.1 uncultured bacterium | reverse complement strand
TAAATGTTTTTTCTTACGTTCATTTTCTTTCTTTTCCCTCCATTTTGACTTGACATTTAGTCAACTCAAAACGGAGTCCTTGATTAAAAGAAAGAAAACAAACCATACCCTAAAGGGCATCCTGATATGTACGGCTCGTACCTCGCCTACATCTCAAGCAAAGAAAGAAAAGAACGCTGTCTAAAAAACACAGTAAATATTCAGAACAAATTTTGCATCCACAAGGTCTGACAAAATTCATTCTGAATATCAACTGTGTTTAATCAAAGTCACAACGGCAGAGCCGTAAGACACTTCGTGTGCAGCTTTGCTGCTCATTTCAAATTTTTATTCTAAAAATTTTCCATTTCGTTTACCTTGTTCACATGGCTGTTCGCTCACTTCGTTCGACTCCACAGCCGCTCAAAATCCGCTACATAATAAATATTATCGCTATACTAAACCTCCATAAGCAATCATTTATCACATAGAACACTTTAAGCTTTACAAGAAAAAATGCTACCCTCTTGGATAAGACCTGTAATAATCCTCAACCTTCCTTCCGTCACCGGTTGTGTAACCTGATACATGCACCATCCCGCTGCCTTTTTTAGCAGCTGTTTTCTGTGCCTGTGATTTTGTCGGGATTCCTATTGTCTTTCTTTGATACCTTATAGCTTTCTCATTCTTTTGATATTCTGAACGGGACATTTTTTCTATTTCTTCTTTTGTAAATATCCTGTCATTATCCAGATGGGGATTTTTGTAGTCTTTGGGAATGTCTCCGCTAAATCTTTTATCTATTGCATCTGATTCCATGTATATTTTGTTTGTAAAGTCTTTAAGCTTTTGATACTGGTTATCCAGCATATTTTTTAATGTTTCACCTGTTATCCTAGGAGTATTCTTGCTTGATGTGTTTTTGCTGCTGCTTTTTAACATTGATTCATATATTTGTTTTGTGTAATAATCAACTCTATTTTCTGAATAATTTATGCTGTTATTTACTCTAGAATTGCTTATACGTTTATCGGCAGCAGATGTTATTACTTTGTTTTCTTTTATTTTATTTAATGTTTCTTTGGCTAATAAATCTTCTATGTCAGACCATTGCAAATTTTTGTCTATATTTTTATATTTTTTTCTTATATCTTTTGCTATTTCTCTTCCGACAGAATTATTCCATTCGTCCATTTTCTTTTCATCATCAGGTTGAAAAGGTTCAGATAGTTCATGTTTGGTTGTACCTATATGAGAAATTGTATTCCCATATTTTAAAGATAAGTAGGCTGAACCCCAAACATGTCGGAATGCATCAGTTGTATCATTCCAGCCATTTCCACTATTTTCTATATTAAATTTTTTTTGATATTCTTCCGCTTTTTCGATTATGTATCTTTCTTCTTCATTTTGTTTCAAATCTAAATGTTTTTTATAATTTTTCATCAAAACCTCCTGTGCATTTAAATAAATTAAAACGACAAAGACTGCAGTTATGCAGTCTTCTTATTATTACAAATCAAAATTAATCCATCTTATCATATACCAGCACGTCTAAAGGCAGATCACCGGGCGGAAATTGCCATGGAGCAAAAATTATATTGCTGAATTTATAATGTTTGCTTTTTAAAATTATTATACGTGATTTTTCTGCCATAATACTGTTTCTGTATATATCTATATATCTGTCATTTTGTTTTTTTAGAATAAAAAACTGGCATCCTTTTGAATCACAAAATAATTTGTTTTGATAATATCCTAAAATTTCGTCTACTCCATCGTCATTTAAATCATAACTAAATGCCCAAATTTTAGACATATCCAAATGAAAATCTTCTGATATTTTATTATTCCAATCGTATTTCTCTAAAATTTTATATAAATAATTATAAATAACAGACTTTTCATATAAATTGCCGCTTTCAGACGAAACATCAGCTATTTTTTTTACATCCATATTTTCTAACATTGAATTTCTAAAAGAAGTTAGATATTTGTATCCCATTTCAGGTTCATAATCAATATTTACCTTTATTTCAGATATAAATTCTTCCATTTGTTTGACTGTTTTGTCAGGAATATTTTTTTCTTTTACCGGTAAATTTAAAGTAAATATAATCCCTGCAATAATGAAATAAACCATTATTACTTTAAATAGTATTTTGAAAGTATTTTTTATTATTTGTTTCATACTTAAATTATAAAACCGCTTAGTTGTCAGTTATTTATCATATTTTTTTATCTAGAACCGGAGTATTTTTATCATTCAAAATCTATTACAACTATCTCCGGCGGGCAATTAAAACGGATATGAATCGTACTTGTGCCTATTCCCCTTGTCACTATCATTTTTTTCTTCCCTTCAATAATTAAACCATCACTATAACGTTTACCAAATTCCGACGGAACAAATAATGCTCCGTAAAAAGGTATATGAACCTGTCCGCCATGTGTATGACCGGCAAGAGTAAGAAAGACAGAATCCGGTACTTTAGGAAAAATGTCAGGCGAATGAGTAAGCACAATAACATTTTGTCCGATGTTTTTAAGCGCCTTATCAATATCAGGCTCTGCACTGAACGAATCCTCTACTCCTGATACATACAACTTTTTTCCTCTTATTTTTATAAGCTTGTTTTCGTTTGATAACACATTTATTCCATGTTTTATCAGAATTTCTTTTAAATAAATATCCTCAGACCAGTATTCGTGATTACCGAGAACACAATATATTCCATACGGTGCATTTATTTTAGAAATATAAATTGCTGTTTTGGGGAGCGAAAAACTTTTTTCGAGATTTATCCCATCAATAAAATCACCGCCGAGTAATAAAATATCAGGTTTTTGTTCATTTATTTTTTTTATAACCTGTTTTAAACGATACTCCTGATTCTTCCTTAAATGAAAATCAGACGCAAAAACAATACGTATACCGGAAAGATTTTCATTTTTTATCCGGTAATGTTTTACAAATAAAAGGTTAGGCTCAATAAAAATTGCCCAGACTGCTAATAAAAATAAAGCTATAACTGCAATAACTATCTTAATTTTCATAAGTACATTATGAATCAATCAACTTATAATTATTTATCATATTTTCCGTTTATGTAATAGTTTTAAATTTTCATACAGAACCTGCAGTAATATTCTGTAATTTAAAAGAAAACGGGGAGAAAGTCTACTCCCCGAATATTGTAAAAGAAGAATTGAAGAAATACTAAACCTTGATAACCAGTTCATTATACATTTGCGGAAATCCTCTGAAATTTTCTTCATTTCCGAGTTCTTTGCATCTTGCAAAAGTTCTGTCGCACTTTGTCTCAGTGCCTGTATATCCGCATCTGCAGTCTTTAAATCGTCTGACCTGACAGGTTGTGCGGTATTTCATGATAGGCGCCTGTATTTCATATCCGCCAAGACTTGTCTCTATATCCATAGATGCTTCTTCGTAGTCAAGCTTCAGATTGTTGCACCTTCCGGCAAAAAGTATCAGACTGTATTGAGGCAAGAGTGTATTTGTATTCACATCAAGAAACACCTGAGTCAAAACAGCAGGAGCATTTGTAATGACATCTCCTCTCTGTCCTATTATTCCGGAAACAGAAAGCGCAACATTGGAAAGTTTTATATTCAATTTTGATACACCCGAATTGTCATCTTTTTTTATTTCTCCGAGAGTTAAAGGTGCACCGAGATAATCCTCTCCGTTATAACTGAAAGACTGCATGGTTTCATTGTCTAAAATATATATAGAACCGCCATCCAGTGCTATTTTTAACAGCTTTCTCGGTATAATTTCATCTTTTTCCAGTTCATCAACGGGATTCGGAGTCGGGAAAACTTCTTTTATTTTTATTTTTATTTCTCCGTAGCCGAAAGCATCAATATTTGACTGCAGCGTATCTTCGTCAAATCTTACATTATATACTTTATCATCTCCGCCGAATTCCTTTTTCCACTTCCATTCAAAAGAACGAAAACGTCCTCTTTTTGCAATAAAAAAATCCTCAATCTTTTTTCTTGTTTTTGCATTCTTGTCAAAAGTAAGCGTCCAGCTTTTCTTTGGAGTATCCCAATAAGATTTTCTGTCATTTCTCGCGGAAAATATTTTGTCTACAATTGTGTAAAACTCTATACTCGATTCACATTCGGCTTTGTGATAAAAATCCAGACTCTGTACAGGCTGAACAGGGAATTCATCTATACAAACAAGCTTGAGTTCTGATGTGGAATAGCCGAACTTGCCTATATTCTGGTTAAAACTATCTGAATCAAAAGTACATAAATAAGTCTGTCCGTTGCCGCCTTTAGATTTTTCCCAGACAAATTCAAATTTGCCGGCCTGCCCCATCATATTAACAAAAAATTCTTCAAGCTTATTTCGTCCGCTGGAATTTTTGTCAAAAGACAGAGTAAAAGTACGTTTTGGATAAGTCCAGACAGGATAACGCTGTTCTCTTCCTTTCATTTTCGAATTTATCTGTGTTTTAAATTCTATTGAGGTGGAATAAGCTGTTTTGTAAGGTATATCAAATACGGGATACGTCATATTAACTCCTTTCCTGTGTTATATCAAGCATTTTGAACTATATGCCTCAAATGCGCATAATTATTTTTTATCCCTTCATAAGTAATCTGATTCAACAACTGCTTGTTCTCAAGTAAATACCTGCAGACATCTTTGAAATCCCACGCCTTTACATTAAATGAATTAATAATAACAGGCGAAACCTCCTGCCCTCTTTCATAACTTACATTTTCAGATGGACTCAATACCCTCTCTCCTCCTTTTAACAATGCAAGCTGCTCGTCCGTCCCCGGAAGCGAATAATTTGCTCCGGAAGGCACTATACCTCCTGAATGATGCTTTGTGAATAAAGAACCAATAAAACCAAGTGCGCTTTTTGCTGCTCCCCCGCCCCAACTAAAGACACCTCCGAATAAACTTGATACAATATTCATTGTATTTTCTGAAAAAATATTTTGCATCAGCTTGTCAGTAAACTGCTTTATCATATAATCAGTAAGACTTGCTGTCATCTCCTCCATAACATCAGAAAAATCTTTGTAGCCCCTTATCATATCCTGTAAACCGGAAGAAAATTCCGAAGAAACTTTCTTGCCTGTTTTACCAAGAAAACTGTCCTCGTATGCACCTTCCTTTTCTTCATCTTCAAGATAATCAAAACTGCTGTGAAAATATTCTTTTTGCTCATCAGTAAGAGATTTGTCAGACTCTATACCTTTTCGAAGCAGATTGTATTTGTTTGTAATATGCTTTTTTTCTTCTGCATAACCGTCATCAAACAGCGAAGAAAAATCAATCTGGTTAGTCTTAACAGCATTGATAAGAGCTTTGTATTCCTGAGCCTGATTTTTCCAGCTTTTTTTAATTTCCTGCATAACCTGAGCAAACTTTTTGTTCGTCTCACACATTTGCTTTTTTGCTTCTTCCAACGCTTTTTCAAATTCGGTTTGGTCGATTTCTTTATGAATAGTTTTTGCCATTTAAAATTCCTTTCTATGTTATAATTAAATATGCTTAAAAATCTTTTATTGTTTTTATTATTTTTTTGTTTAACAGGTGTACAAACCTTTTCTTTAACTCTAAAAGGCAGTGCTTCTTATACTGTTGAACGTGCTAAAATTGAAGCGTTTGAAGGGGTTGCTAGTCATATTAACTTGAGTAATTATAAAGATTTTTTTATTGATAAATATTATGAAAAAAACATTGAAAATATAAAAAGAGGAAAATATAAATTTAGAACTTATTATATTTCTTATTTTCAAAAAGAGGGTTATTGTATTACTTATAGAAGAACTGAAAATATTGGATATTACTACAATTTAGATGGAACTTTGCAATTAATTGAATTCGCTACGCAAGGAGAATATCCAAGAAGAAGTATCAGATATGATGCCTCTGGAAAATTAGATTCTACAACTTTGATTATTTCTCACAATGAGAGTTATGTTTTTGACTTAAATAGAAAACTTATTGCTCACTGGATAGGTAAAAATTGCTACAATGAGCAGGGAGAAATTATTAATACAAGAAAATGATTTATTTTTTAAACTTTATTTGATTAATTTATCACCTGTGCAAACTTTTTGTTCGTCTCACACATTTGCTTTTTTGCTTCTTCCAACGCTTTTTCAAATTCGGTTTGGTCGATAGATTCTAACTTACAGGTGATTTTTATATGTTGATAATATTTATTATGTAAAAAGTGAATAAAATTGGAGGAGGCATAAGGAATTTACTTCTTCGTTCCGATTTCGTCGTACCTCCTTCATAGTCACTCCGAAGCAAACACCTTATGCCTTCCTAAGCAAAAAAC
>CASFNW010000050.1 GCA_949296245.1 uncultured bacterium | reverse complement strand
AAAAAGTACGTGAACGTGATATTCCTAATTTTATCGGAAGACCTGATGACTACATCGGTGTTGTGGCAAAAGAAATCAAATTTTATCCCGAAGATGAAGAAATATTAAAAACAATGAAAGATGCAGGAGAACGCATTGAATACAAATGCAAGCTAATAAAAGCCAGAAAATTTATAGAATAAATGAAAATTTCATCAATTACAAACACATCTAATATATCAATAGTCAAACGTATCAAGAATATGTTTCACAATTGCGGATTAAAATTGAAAACATTGACTAAAGATGTATTTGAAAGAAAAGAAAAATACATAATTTTTGACGGAAAAAAGATGAGAGAAAGGGATTTACCAAATTTTGTTACAGGTCCGAGTGATATTGAAGAGATAACTTGTCGTGAAATCAAATTTTATCCCGAAGATGAAGCAATAATGGCAAAGATGAAAACAGCCAGAGAGCAAATTGAATATGCGAGCAAGCTTATTGACGAAGGAAAGTTTATAAAATAAATGAAAGTTTCATAAATTCTTTAACTTAAAATAATATTAATTAATCGGTTTATACAAACTCAAATCACTATTAATAATAAAAGTTACCTCATCACCTGCTCTTATAACTGTAGGATGCCCCATCTCTCTGATAGTTGTCGGCACATACTGCAAAGCTCCTCTTTTCCATACACCCGGATAGTGTGGCATTCTTGTATAATAAGAAACTTCAGCCAAGTCTCCGCCTATGGTTGTAGAGCCTTTCCAGTATACATTTGCATCCAGTGCATACTCATGCTTATCCGGTGTAATAACTTTATAAATCTTTATTTTCATCGCAGCATTTATCCCCTCAACAGCCTCAAGTACTTCCTGAACTTCTCCGAGGTATACTGAATTTTTGGGAATAATATTTGATGTACCCACAAAAACATCAGCCGGATTAATAAAATATTCTATATCACCGACTTTAACCGTTGATGTGGATATAGTTCTCTGGTTTATTGCTTTTAAAAAAGAACCTTTGGCAATACTGATAGGCTTATAATTACGAAGATTATTATCAGCCATAGCTGCAGAATTAAAAAAGAAAACATATAAAAAAATCAAAAATATGTATGGAAAAAATCTTTTCATATTTTTATTTTAATTAATATTCTGGATTTTTCAATGCGTTTTTTATAGAATTAAGGCATACGGACTATTATTAGGAAAGAGTTAAAGTATGTTAGATATCAAAATAATTCGTGAAAACCCGCAAATGGTAAACGAACTTCTAAAAAGAAGAAACCCTGATTTGAGTATTGATGAAGTATTAGAAATAGATGTTGAAAGAAGAAAAGTCCAGACTCAGGCAGATGAACTTCGTGCAAAAAGAAAATCCGAATCACAAAAAATAGGAGTGATGAAAAAAAACGGAGAAAATACAGACTCAATACAAGAAGAAGTGCGTGTTTTAGGTGATGAAATAAAAAGCCTCGAAGAAAAAGAAGCGGGATTAAACGAAAAGCAAAAGAATCTTTTGCTCAGCATACCAAACATGCCGGATGAAACCATTCCTATAGGGGCAGATGACAGTGCTAATGTTGTAAAAAAAGTTGTAGGCGAAGTTGCAAAGCCTTCATTTGAACAAAAGCCTCACTGGGATTTGACAGTAGAAAAAGACCTTGTTGATTTTGAAAGAGGTGTAAAAATCTCTCAATCGAGATTTTATATATACAAGGGCAAAGGTGCAAAACTTGAAAGAGCAATTATAAACTTTTTCTTAGACGTACATACAACAAAACACGGATATGAAGAAATCCTGCCTCCGGTTCTTGTTAACGGTATGGCAATGACAGGCACAGGGCAGCTTCCAAAGTTTAAAGAAGATATGTACAAATGTGTGGATGAAGACTTGTACCTGATTCCTACAGCAGAAGTTCCTGTTACAAATATTTATTGCAATGAAATTCTCTCAGAAGATGATCTGCCTAAATGTATGACGGCATATACACCTTGTTTCAGAAGAGAAGCAGGCTCGGCCGGTAAAGACACGAGAGGTTTGATACGTGTACACCAGTTTAATAAGGTAGAGCTTGTTAAACTGACAACGCCCGAGCAGGCACCTGAAGAACACGAAAAACTCACCCGTGATGCGGAAGAGATGCTTGAAATGCTTGAACTTCCTTACAGAAGAATGGAATTGAGTACAGGTGATATCGGATTTTCCGCAAGAAAATGCTATGACCTTGAAGTTTGGATGCCTTCTTACAACAATTATAAAGAGATTTCGAGCTGTTCTGTATTCGGCGATTTTCAGGCACGCCGCGCGGGGCTGAAATACAGAAGCAAAGAAACAGGCAAAGTAAATTACTGCTATACAATGAACGGTTCCGGACTGGCTGTAGGCAGAACGTTTGCTGCAATTGTTGAAAACTTCCAGCAGGAAGACGGAACAATACTTATACCGGAAGTGCTTCAAAAATATACCGGATTTGACAGAATATAATACTGACCGGTGTTTTTATGGCAAAAAAAGGTTATTTTATTACATTTGAAGGTGCTGACGGCTGCGGGAAAACCACGCAGTCAAAGCTTGTACAAAAATATCTTGAAGAAAACGGATATGACGTGCTCTGGACACGAGAGCCGGGTGCAATAGGACTGGGACAGAAGATAAGAGAACTTCTGCTTCATTATGACGGAGATGTTGCTCCTATGTGCGAGGCATTTCTGTTTCTGGCCGACCGTGCACAACACATAGAAAATATAATTAAACCGGCAATAAATTCCGGAAAAATTGTTATATGTGACCGTCATACTGACTCTACCATTGCTTATCAGGGATATGGCAGAGGAGAAGATATAGAACGGCTGACTTATCTGAATAATTTGGCTACCGGAGATACAAAGCCTGATTTGACTTTTGTTTTTGATGTATCTACGGAAATTGCCCAATTAAGAGTCGGGGATGAAAAAGACAGAATGGAATCAGCAGGTATTGAATTCCATAAAAAGGTAAGACAGGGATACCTTAAAATAGCAAAACAAGAGCCTCACAGGGTAAAAATTGTTAATGCGGACAACAGCATAGAAGATGTCTTTGAAGACACAAAAAAACTTTTGAATGATTTTCTAAAAATTAATCCATAATCAAACGTTAATAAGAAAAATATTTGTCAAAATCAACATCATCAAAGCTGCACAAAAGCAAATAGACCTCATCCTCTTCATCCATTCTTTGAAAATTATATTCGTTAAACTTCCATATTTTGGGGTTAATGCCTTTTACCTGAACAATACCTTTATCAAACAGAATTTTTAGTTTTTTCTTTACTGTATCCAACGGCATATTTAAATGACGGCTCAATTCGACGGCAGTTATGCCGTCATCGTGGCTGCATTTTTCAGGAGTCAGGAACATAAGTTCCAGACCTACTTCTTTAAGCTCTTTATCTTCTAACGCTACGTCATACATATCCATAATCTTATACTAAGTAATTGTTGTGTGTTTATCTTCATACACATGACGTATATCGGCTAAAGTTCTCAAAACTTTAATTGTTTGCCAAGAGATACTTTGGTATAGCAAAACCTATACCAAAGTATAATTAATGGGCGTTTTGTAATGTTTTATACTTATATTGTGCAAAAGAATTTCGTAATGATAATGCTGCTAAATTAACATTAGTAAATATTAAATCGTGTCGGCAAAGTGAGCTATACAATCAGAATACCTCACAAAAATAAAAACGAAATTTAAAAAAGCGAATCGTCTTTTAATTGAATCGTTAGCACAGCCTGCAAAGCTAAAACAGGTTAAAGCAGGCAAATACATATAAAAGGTAACACTAGATTATTACAGGGATGTGTATTGATATGCTGTCTATTAACTTTAACAGAAGTGTATTGTGCGCTCAAAATAATCTTAATAATGCTACAAGCTCATTATCAAAAGCACTGAACAGGATGAGCACCGGCTTTAAAATAAATTCTGCCGCAGATGATGCAGCAGGTATGTTTGTTGCCACAAATTTAAATACTCAAATCAGGGGACTGCAACAGGCCCAGAAAAATGTAAACGACGGTATGTCATTAATTAATATGGCTGATGGCGTACTCGCAGATATGCAGACATTATTAAACAGAATGCGAGATCTTGCAGTACAGGGAGCAAACGGCATATATTCCGATGAATCTCGAAATGCAATGCAATCAGAAGCAGATGCATTAACAGAAGAAATATTCAGATTAAGAGACAGCGCAAATTTTAACGGAAAAAATGTATTCACTGGAAGCACGGGAACATTTACCTGGAGCATAAAAAGAGATTCGTCCGCAACAATAAGTAATACAAATACACAAAATGCATCAGATCCATCCGTACAGTCATCCTATGTAGACAGGCTTACAGAAAGTGAGGCTATAGCACAGGGTTATACGATAATCAAAACAGCCGATGACTTGAACAATATCAGAAATGATATGAGTGGAAAATACATACTTATGGGTGATATTGACCTGTCATCAGTCAGCAACTGGGATCCAATAGGCGATTATAACGCCAGAGACGGCTTTAGCGGAGAACTTAACGGTAACGGATATACAATTAAAAACCTGAAAATAAACAGAAGCGACCGAGAAAGGGGTGGTCTTTTCGGTTACACATCAGGTGCTGTTATTGAGAATTTATCAATACAAAATGCTGATGTAACAGTGCAATCAGGAGGTATTCTTACCGGGTTAGACTCAGGCACAACCTTTACAAATGTTAATACATCGGGAAGAATATCCACAAGCGGTTCCGCAGGCGGTATTGCAATGCAAACAACGGGTAAAATGTCCAACTGTTTTTCAACAGCCACGGTAAAAGGAGCATCAAATGTAGGCGGCCTTGTCGGGAATATATGGGGGGATAATGTTTCAATATCAAACTGTTTTTCTACAGGCAATGTAACAGCAACAGTAACTAATGCCGGGGGTATTACAGGTTCATCAATGAATGGCATTATAGAAAACTGTTACGCAACAGGAAATATCATTGCCCCAAAGACAGCCGGAGGTATAACGGGAAATAACAATGCAACTATCAGAAATTGCTATGCTACCGGTGACGTTACCGTATCCGGTTCAGAAGCTGGAGGCATTGTCGGCTGGAGCTGGCTTGCAGATGGCAGCAGTATTTCAAACTGCTATTCTACCGGTAAAGTATCAGGACAGAGTATGGTAGGAGGATTAATAGGAGGAATAGAAAAAGGACAGATTATAAGCAACTGTTTCTGGAATACAGAGACAAGCGGACAAACAGAAGCAGCCGGTATTGTAGACAGCGGAGCACAGTCGCTTAACAACACCGGTTTGACATCAGCAGAAATAAAAAATCCCGATAGTTATAAAAATTTGAGTTGGGATGAAAACATCTGGGATATGAACACAGTACCGCCGACTCTTAAGAATATGCCCGTCATAGATTCTCCGTCAGTAAACGTTATAAGACTTCAGGTAGGTGCAAATTCAGACAGTTCATCCGCTGTATCATTTGATATTGGTTTTGAACTTGGCAATTTCTCAGTTGACTTCAGCACCGCAGACAACTCTGCAAATTCCTTAAATATTATAGACTCGCTTTTGGAAGAAATTAATACCAAAAGGTCTGAATACGGAGCTATGCAAAACAGGCTTGAATCAGTTATGCAGCTGCAAATCTCTGCCATTGAAAATTTAACAGCATCAAAATCAACGATTATGGATGCGGATCTGGCAGAAGAATCAGCAAAATATGTAAAGAATCAAATACTGCAGCAGACAACATCAGTATTGCTTGTCCAGGCACAGAGAAGCAATTCCGAAGTAATTATGCGGCTTATTTCATGATTTTTAAAAATTTTGTATGTTTTTTCATCATACAAAATTTACTGTTAAATTATTAGCAGTTTATATGTACGTCATTCTTGTATATGTTACATGATTCGATGACAAAGTTTATATGTTGATAATATTTATTATGTAATAAAACTGTGTTGATAAGATATAAGATGTTTACTTCTTCGTTCCAAGAACTCTAAAAAATAATTAAATATCATTTTTTAGAGGCAGGCTAAGTCAGATACGAAGTATCTGCGTGCCGTATAATATTTTCGGTAGGATTTTAAGTCACTCCGAAGCAAACATCTTACATCTTATTGATTTATATAAACAACAGCAGGGGGTACGGGGGCGGCACGCCCCTGTTGTAACCTTGATTAGAAACAGTTGTGTTTTGAGGCAATTTTTACAGCAGCCTGTCGCTGAAAAAT
>CASFNW010000049.1 GCA_949296245.1 uncultured bacterium | reverse complement strand
TAACGAAAATTTTGTTCGTAAATACAAAGAGTCTGTAATCAAGGTTACAACGGCAGAGCCGTATTACACTTCGTGTGCAGCTTCGCTGCTAATTAAATTTTACATAATAAATATTATCATTACATATATACATTTTTCATAACAATTTTGTCATCGAATTACGTAACATATACAATTCTGAAAGAGTGTAACGACTTAAGTATTTATTTCATTAGACTTTGTCTCATCCTGAGGAGTAACGTAGGTCGGATTTACAAATCCGACAAAATTATCTGTCAGCATAGTAATGCTGACCTACTGAACTGCGACACTAGATTAGGATTAATGCAAGCCGTATTCATCAGGCAGCACCGAGTATAGCCGGGGCAGTCTTTGATAATAAATTGTTAAAGGTCTTTTTTTAAATACTTTAAATGCTATAATTATTTTGCAAATAAATTTAAATTAAATTTCAGAATAATGTCAGAGGGATAAGATGAAAGAAACATTAGAAAAAATTCACAAAAGTGCTCTGGAAGATATTGAAAAAATTCAATCCACCGCAGATATTGAAGAAATAAGAAATACTTATTTAAGCAGAAAAAGCGAGCTTAATAACATAAAAAAGAACCTGAAAGATCTCTCTAATGAAGATAAAAGAATTGTGGGCTCTTTATCAAATCAGATTACAAAGGATATAGAAGAAAAGTTAAATGAAAAATATCAGACTTTTTATCAAAAAGAGCTGAATGAAAAACTTGAAAAAGAAAGAATTGATATTACACTGCCCGGTTCTTATACACCTTTTGGCAAAGTTCACCCTCTTACACAAACCATAGAAGAAATAACGGAAATTTTTCAAGGTATGGGATTTTCTGTTGTACACAACGAAAATTCACCGGAAGTTGAAACAGAATACTTTAACTTTGACATGTTGAATACTCCAAAAGACCACCCCGCCCGTGATATGCAGGATACTTTTTATACACAGGTCGCTAAAAATGTGGTTTTAAGAAGCCAGACTTCAGGCGCGCAAATCCATGAAATGCTTACAAATAAGCCGCCTATAAGAGTAATTTCTCCCGGACGTGTTTACAGAAAAGAATCAGTAAGCGCCCGCAAAAATAATCTTTTCCATCAGATAGAAGGACTTATAGTTGACAAAGATATTACCTTTGCTGATTTAAAAGGTGTTATGAATGAGTTTTTGAGATTGTATTTCGGAGCTTCACGCCCGACCAGATTCAGAAGCAGCTTCTTCCCGTTTACAGAACCCTCTGCAGAAGTTGATGTACAGTGTATTATGTGCGAAGGCAAAGGCTGCCGTACATGTTCAGGTACAGGCTGGTTAGAGATATTAGGCTGCGGTATGGTTGACCCGAATGTATTGAACAATGTGGGTGTTGATCCCGAGGTATACACAGGCTTTGCTTTTGGTATGGGAGTAGAAAGACTTGCAATGCTTAAATGGGGTATTGATGACATAAGACTGTTCTTTAATAACGATGTAAGATTCTTAAAACAGTTTTAGCCCTGTTTTGTTCAAAACCGCTTCATTACAGTCATCGGATACTGTGTTGTTGAATCAAATGATAATGAAAAATAAGGATAATAATGCTTGCAAAAAGAATAATACCCTGCCTTGATGTAAAAAACGGAGAAACCGTCAAAGGCGTGAATTTTGAAAACCTTAAATATGCCGGAGACCCTGTTTCACTTGCAAAAAAATACAGCAATGAAGGTGCTGATGAGCTTGTATTTCTGGATATTACGGCAACTAACGAGGGGAGAAAAACCACTCTTAATATGGTAGAACAAGTTGCAAAGCAGGTCTTTATTCCTTTTACGGTTGGAGGCGGAATAAAAGCTATAGAGGATATGCGATCTATTCTTCTTGCAGGTGCGGACAAGGTTGCTGTTAATTCTCAAGCTGTTAAAAATCCGCAGATTATAAAAGAAGCCTCATCATATTTCGGCTCTCAGTGCATAGTTGCTGCTATAGATGCAAAGCGTATTGATGGTGATTTTTATGTATTTATAAATGCAGGACAAAAAAACACCGGAATAAAACTTTTGGATTGGGTAAAAGAGGTACAAAAGCTGGGTGCGGGTGAGATTCTCCTTACCTCTATGGATGCTGACGGTACACAGAATGGTTTTGATATAGAGATGACAAAGCTTGCTGTTGAAAACTCCAATATCCCTGTAATTGCATCGGGCGGTGCAGGGGCAGAAGCAATGCATTTTGTTGATGTTTTTAAAGAAGCCAAAGCAGATGCTGCTCTTGCAGCTTCTATATTTCATTTTGATACTCTGCCTATTCCTGCATTAAAACAGCAGCTTTCGAAATGTAATATTATTGTAAGATAAAAAATATTTCTGATTTCAATAATTTTTTTAAAAGCACCGTAGTTTATCCTTTAAAATACGGCAGTTCTTCATTTTTATCCAGCGTTTTTGCATCATTTTTAAATATCTTTGATTTATAAATGCCGGATTTTGCAAGCGCATATAAAATACTCGTTTTTAGTACCCCGATACCGTATTTGCAGCTTCTCATAAAGTTTATCGAAGATGCATCAGGAAAGTATTTTGTCGGACAGCTTATCTGACCTATTGTGTAGCCTTTGTAAAAAATAAGGGCAAGCATTTCATTGTCAAATACAAAATCATCATCACAGTCTTTTAAAGGACATTTTTCAAGCACTTCTCTTGTGAATGCACGAAAACCGGTATGATACTCGGTTAATCTTTCGCCCATTGTAATATTCTGGAAGAAAGTAAGAATTTTATTGCAGATAAATTTATACAGGGGCATGCCGCCTTCAATTGCACCTTTGCCTATGAATCTGGAGGCTATACAAGCATCATACTCATCAAAAGCAAGCATTGCTGCCATAGCGGGAACAAGTTTTGGTGTATACTGATAATCCGGATGAACCATAATAACTATATCAGCATTTGTTTTTAATGCTGCGGTGTAGCAGGTTTTCTGATTACCGCCGTACCCTTTGTTTTTGTCATGGACAATGGTTGTTATCCCGAGTTTTTTAGCAACTTCTTTTGTTTTATCTGAAGAATTGTCATCTACAAGAATAATTTCATCCACTATATCTTTATAAAGTTCATTATATGTCTGCTCGAGTGTTTTTTCCGCATTGTAAGCCGGCATGATAACTACAATTTTTTTATTATTAAGCATACTTCTCTATCCCCCGTATTACTGTTCATAGTATAATCAAAAGAGAGGGAGAACACAATTTTTATGGAAAAGTTTATAAATTTTGCAAAAAAGTACTGCCTTGCGGAGTTGCTTCTGATTTTTGCTGTATCGGCAGTTTTATTTTTTCTTTTTTACGGCAAACAGGATGTCTATCTTGTAGACGTAAGCAGAGAAGCGTATCTGCCCTGGCAGGTATTAAAAGGACATGTATTATACAAGGATATTTTCAATGTATACGGGCCTCTCGGATACCAGATTAATGCGGTTTTATATTTTTTATTCGGCGTGAATCTTAATACACTATACTTTGCCGGATTTGTAAATTCGCTTGTAATATTATTTACCGTCTTTTATACGGTAAAACTTTTTGCGGACAAAAAGACATCTCTTGCTGTAACAGGGCTTGTGATGTTTGTCTGTGTATATGCAAGAAGTTTTTTTAATTTTATTTTCACATATTCATACAACGCTGTTTATGCACTTTCAGGGTTTTTGCTTTCATTGTTTTGTGCGCTTTTGTATATAAAAGAGAGAAGAACAAAAAATCTTGTGCTGGCATTTCTGTTTGCCGGATTTTCGTTTGCAAATAAAATTGAAGATTTGCCGTATTTTTGCTTTTTGTTTTTAATGCTTCCTTTTTGGCTCAAAAAAGATTGGAAAAAATATCTGTATGCTGTCTGTGCATTTTTTGCTTTTCCTGTTATATCTTTTGGAATATTGATGTTTCAGGGTGCGGGATTGGACGACTTTTTTAATGCTGCGATTTTGATAAAAAAACTGGTCAATGCTCCTGCTACAACATATTTTTATTACGCATACGGGCTATATTTTAATCCGCAGATTGTAAAAATGGTATTTTTTATGTTTTTAAAGGCAGTAAAAGTACTGTGGATTCCGTTTGTACTTTTATTAGCTTTTAATTATGCGGCTAATAAATATATTAAACAGAAATTTTTAAAATATGCAGCGGTTTTGCTTTCGCTGTGTATTTCATTTTATACGGTAATAAAAACCTTCCCGATTATGGAAAAATATTATCACAGTCTATTCTGCTGGATAGGGCTTGCTTGTCTTACAATATTTGGCATTATTATTGCATATTACTGTTATCAATTTTTCGTTAAAAAAGAAAAAATAACACAGATAGAACTCAAAGACAGAATGTTTTTGTTTTTGCTTTTGTCTGCCCTGTGTGTTTCTTTTAAAGGTTTATTTGATGTTGTAATCACTTGTTACGGTACGTTTACGCTTGCGGCAATGATTATGCCTTTTGTTATATTTTTGGTTGTATATGTTCCCTGCAGGATGCCGGAGGCTTTAAAAGAGGCATGGTGTTCTTCTGTTTTGTATTTTTGTATTATGGCAATGGCTGCAAGCCTGTTTTACAACCTTTACAGAGTGGTCACAACAAATAATTACACAGTAAATACACAGCAGGGTTTGATAACGATAAGAGATGCTTACCCTTCACAAAATGAACTTATTAAATATATAAGAGAAAAAACACCGGAAGATGCAAAAATCCTGACAATTCCGGAAGGAGCCACGATAAACTTTCTGTCTCAAAGAGATTCCGACAACAATTATTACTATCTCATACCTGTCAATGTAGAGATATTCGGACAGGAAAGCATTGTGGAAAATCTCAAAAAAAATCCGCCTGATTATATTCTTCTAAACGACCTTGTCTATGGTGTTTATGCAAGCCGGAATTTTTGCGGTTATGCGCCAAAAGTATGTGAATTTATTGCAAAAGATTATAAACCCGAAATATCCGTAAAAGGACTTGTTAGCATGGTTTTGTATAAGAAAAAGTAGATATGTTATGATAGTTTCTAAATGATACTATAACATCAGGCTAAATATGAAAAATAAAAACACATTAAAACATAATCCCAAAGCCCTAAACGAGGTTTTGCAGCTTCTTTCAAATAAGTGGAAAATATTTATAATCAGAGATTTGCTGGACGGTAAAAGGAGATTCGGCGAACTGAAAAAAATGACCGGAGCAACTCAGAAATCTTTGACATCAGCTTTAAGAGAGCTTGAGAATGATGAAATAGTAGAAAGAAAAGCATATCCTGAGATTCCGCCAAGAGTAGAGTATTGCCTGACTGATATAGGTTATTCTCTGGCGCCGGTGATAGACACAATGGCTGACTGGGGTACGGATTTTATAAAGTATAAAGAGCTTAAAGAAAAAATAAAAGAAAAACATTAAAATAAAAAGGCAGGTAATAAACCCGCCTTTTTTAAAATTGTATGTTACTTGTTCACAGGATTAACCGTGGTGATGACAGTGATGATGTTCGTGGTGATGTCCGCCGCAATGGCTGTGTTCACCGCCGCAAGCGTTTTCACCTGTTGCAAGTGTGGAGTTTAGATACGCTTTTACAAGTTCTTCAACAGGCAATTCCGGACAGCCTGCTACTACCTGTACACCGTTTTGTGCAAAAATACCCAGCGGACGTCCGCCCATTCCGCCTGCAAGTATGATATTTGCGCCCTGCTCTGATATCCAGCTTGCACTCTGGCAGCTGATACCTTCCTCCGGAACTTTGTTTTCAATATTCAAAATTTCTTTTGTTTCCGGATTTACATCCACAAAAGTAAATGATTCACAATGTCCGAAATGTGAACATAATTTGTCATTTTCAGTAGGAATTGCTATTTTCATGATTTTATTTCCTTTCAATTTATCTGTGTTTGATTGAAGCAAAATCGCACTTTCCAGAGCTTCTGTTTCCGTCATATTGTGTGAGATTGCGTAAGCTCTTAAAATATTCAAAACATTTTCGTTTATTCGTCTGTTAAACGGAACTTTCTTCAGACAGGTACGTTTTCTGCCTGCATTCAGGCGTTTTCCGCCCCAATCATTTTTTTTATACTCAAAATTTTCACTGCAATTTTTATTCATTAATTAAATTATAAATCCGCAGCTTGATTATGTCAATACATATTCAAGTTTTAAAGCCATAATCTGCTAAAGTGAATCTAAATTTTTGTTATCATCGTATATGTTACATAATTCAATGGCAGAAGAGTGAAGGCAGAGCCCGAAACTCGAAGAAACGCCGAAAAAGTGAGCGGATATTTTGTGAAAGAAATAAAGCGAACGCCAATAATCCAAGATAAAAAAACAATCCGTCATCCTGATGGTGAAACCCGAAGGATCTAAAGATTCTTGCTTGAGATGTAGGCGAGGTACAAGCCGTACATATCAGGATGCCCTTAGGGTACGGCTGACGCCTCAGAATGACGTAACTCCGTCATTCTGAAGGAGTGAAACGACTGAAGAATTGTATGTGTTACAATTCTGAACAAAGCAAGAATTTTTTAACATGAATTTTGGGAATCTAATCCGCTGCTGCATCTGCCGCTTCAAGATCTCAAACCTCTCAGGCGAAGACATAGTCATGAGTTTCGCTTTAGCTCAACGCAGCCGGCTTTACTGTGACACCGGGTGATTAGATATATCAAGTATAAAAAAACTGCCTCAAGTTTCCTCGAAGCAGTTTTTTGTTTTATCGTGTTATAAAAACTATTTAATAATTTTGTCTAGTACGTCCGCCTTCTCTGATAGCGAATCTCATACCTTGTTCGATAGCTACAGGAGCAATCAATTCAACGTCCATTACAACGTTGTCGCCAGGCATAACCATTTCGCCGTTGAATTTGATAGAACCGGTTACGTCAGTAGTTCTGATATAGAACTGAGGTCTGTATCCGGGGAAGAAAGGAGTATGACGTCCGCCTTCTTCTTTTGTTAAAACGTAAACGTTAGCTGTGAATTGAGTGTGAGGTGTGATAGAACCTGGAGCAGCCAATACTTGACCTCTCTGGATTTCAGTTTTATCGATACCACGGAGCAATGCACCGATGTTATCACCTGCAAGACCTTCGTCTAACAGTTTTCTGAACATTTCAACACCTGTAACAGTTGTTTTCTTAGTTTCGCCGAAACCAACGATTTCAACTTCCTGACCAACTTTAACT
>CASFNW010000048.1 GCA_949296245.1 uncultured bacterium | reverse complement strand
TGCCTCAAAACACAACTGTTTCTAATCAAGGTTACAACAGGGGCGTGCCGCCCCCGTACCCCCTGCTGTTTATTAAAAAACTTTTTAATTTTACATAATGAATATTATCAATATATAAAATCTGTCATCGAATTACGTAACATATACACGAATGACAGAATTTATTGAGTTGGAGAAGTATATCAAACCGGCAGACCAACTACTTTTTTGAGTTAATATAATCAACCACAGCCTCAAGACCGAGCCGGTAACTGTTAAATCCAAAACCTGCAATCTGTCCAATGCAGACCGGTGCAATAAAAGAATGTCTGCGAAACTCTTCTCTTTGGTGAATATTAGAGATATGCACCTCAACAGCGGGTAACTTTACGGCAGAAATTGCATCCCTTATTGCCACGCTTGTATGTGTATAAGCCGCAGGATTTATTACTATGCCGTCGCAGAAATCTTTTGCCCACTGAATTTTATCAACAATTTCACCTTCAATATTGCTCTGAAAAGTTTCCAGTTCAACCCCGATATCATCAGAATATACTGACAACTTTTCGTTAATTTTGTCCAGTGTCAAATTTCCGTATATCTCCGGTTCTCTTGTCCCGAGAAGATTAATATTGGGCCCGTTTATAATCAAAATTTTCATGTACCTAATAATATCACGAGGATATTATGCAAGTCCAGAAGTTTGCTGCAAGGTGCGTCTGACGTTTCAGAATTGTATATGTTACATAATTCAATGACAGATTTTATATATAGATAATATAGAGTGAAGGCAGAGCCCGAAACTCGAAGAAACGCCGAAAAAGTGAGCGGATATTTTGTGAAAGAAATAAAGCGAACGCCAATAATCCAAGATAAAAAACAATCCGTCATCCTGAGGGAGTGCAATGACCGAAGGTTCTAAAAAACAAAAGATTCTTGCTTGAGATAAGAACTCCATCCGAAACGTGCCACAGGCACCTTTCACACAGAGTTCTTGTTCACATAATTTACCTCTCACAAAACAATTCACCGGATTGTTTTGTTCGGCAGAGTCTTATCACGAATTTTTCTCGGACAATTTAATTCCGGTTAAAATGCGCACATTCTGTGTACACGTACAAAGTTTGTTCTGCCTGTAATCAGGTTAGGAATAGAACCGATAATGATTACTCTGTCATCTTTTTTGTATTCAGTTTTTTCTAGTAACAGTTTATCAATTTTTTTGAGCAATTCATCATTCAATACTACATCCCAGTCTTTTTGATAAGGATGCATGTCCCAGAACAAATTGAGTTTTCTGCAAGTTTTTTCATTGTCAGAAATTGCAAGTACAGGTACTGACGGTCTCAATTTTGAAAGCAGTTTTGGTGTATAGCCTGTATGAGTAAACGCAAGAATAGCTTTTGCTTCAAGGTCTTTTGCCATTTTAACAGCAGCAGCTGCAATAGCCTGAGGTGTAGGTTCATACATTGGATTCATCGGCAGGTCAAGATTGTAGCTTACAAAATTACTCTGTTCTACGTCATGTGCAATCATTGCCATCATTTTTACCGATTCTACAGGATATTTGCCTGCAGCAGTTTCGCCTGAAAGCATTACAGCGTCAGCTCCATCAAGAATAGCGTTTGCAACATCGGATGCTTCCGCTCTTGTCGGGATAGGTTCTTCTATCATGGATTCCAGCATCTGAGTAGCAACAATACATGTTTTTCTGTGGGCAAATGCTGCATCTACAATTTGTTTTTGAACCATAGGAACTTTCTCAGGCGCAAGTTCAATTCCGAGGTCTCCTCTGGCTACCATTACGGCATCTACTACATCAAGAATTGATTCAATATTTTTAACGGCTTCCGGTTTTTCTATTTTTGCAACTATAGGAATATCAGCACCAAAATGGCTCAGATATTTTTTTGCAAGCATGATATCATCTTTGTCTCTTACAAAAGAAAGTGCAAGATAATCAGCACCGTTGTCTACTGCAAATTTGATAAAATCTACGTCACGTTCCGTAATTGCGGAAACACTTTTTGTTCCGCCGGGGATATTTATACCTTTTCTCGGTTTTAAAAGTTCACCGTGAAGAACTTTTACATGAACTTTTGTTCCTTCTTTTTTTGTAACTTCGATTTTAATTTTACCGTCATCAAGTAGTATGCATTCACCTACATGAACATCTTCTGCAACACCTTTGTAGTCTACGGGAACAATGTTCGGGTCAGTCTGCTCAAGACCGTATTCAAGAACAAGTTCTTTTCCTGGTTCTAAAGGTATAGGCTCAATCAAGTTTCCTACTCTGATTTTCGGACCCTGCAAATCAACAAGCACAGGGATAAATGTTTTTAGTCTTTTTTCTACATTTCTGATTTTTTCAATGGTTTCAGCGTGTTCTTCAGGTGTGTTGTGAGAAGTATTGATTCTAAACATTGTCGCACCGGAGAGAATCATTTCTTCGATAATTTTTTCATCACGACTGACCGGTCCCAGTGTGGCAACAATTTTTGTTTTGTTTTTCTTGATAATCATCTTTTTCGTCCTTTTATTAATGTTTCGTTTAATTATAATTTTATTCCAGAATATTTTATAACAAAAGGGGCATTAATTGCCCCTTTTGTGACTTATAATTTAGTTTTGATGTTCTTTTTGATAAGCGTATGTAGCTTCCATTTCTTCGTATGAAGCATAAACAGAGTGGCAGCCGCAATCAACGTGAACTATCTCACCCGTTACACCTGAAGATAAATCAGAAACCAGATACAAGCCTGTTTTTCCTACATCTTCAAGTGAAACATTTCTCTTCAAAGGTGCTTTTAAAATAGCGGCTTTTAACATTCTGTCAAAACCTGAAATACCTTTTGCAGCAAGGGTTTTTACCGCACCGGCTGAAAGGCAGTTAACTCTAACACCGATTTTGCCGAGACTGTCAGCAAGATATCTTGCTGATGATTCTAAAGCAGCTTTAGCAACACCCATTACATTATAGTTTGCAACTACATATTCTGAGCCAAGGTATGTCAGAGCAAGTATTGCACCGCCTTCGTTAAACAACGGTTTTGCGTTTCTTGCTAAAGTAACAAGTGAATATGCGCTTACACCAAGAGCTGTGTCCCAGCCTGCTTTTGATGTATCGATAAAATCACCCATCAAATCTTCTTTGTTTGCAAATGCAACTGCATGGATAACAAAGTCCAGTTTGCCATATGTTTTTTCGTACTGTTCAAATACTTTTTTTACCTGTTCTTCGTTTGTTACGTCACATTCAACAATCATTTTTGCATTCATTTCTTCCGCCAGCGGACGTACACGGGATTCCATTGCTTCATTTGCATAAGTAAAAGCAATGTCGCCGCCTGCTTCGTAAATCTGTTTTGCAATAGAGTATGCAATACCCCTTGCGTTTGAAACTCCAAAAATAATACCTTTTTTGCCTTCCATTAATTTCATAGAAATTCTCCTTAATTAGTCTGTAATAATGATAATATCAACAAACCTTAATGTCCATATTTTAACAATTTTTGTCTTCATTTGTATTGTTTTATCGAATAACAACTGCTGACAGAATAATGATGTTTTTAGGCATGCCTGATGTGTTATCTGAGGTAAAATCCGAAGGATTTTTTACTTTTAGATTCTTGCTTGAGATACGAAGTATCTCCGTGCAAAGGACTCCGTACGAAAGGTGCCTGTGGCACGTTTCGAATGGAGGTATGCAAAGTCAAAAGCGAAGCTTTTGCGCGCAGTATAAAAATTTACGAGCCGTACATATCAAGATGCCCTTCGGGTACGGCTAAAGCCTCAGAATGACGTATTATTTATCTGATGTAACGATTTTTCCAAATAAACAATCAAGGGGTTTTCAAATTTCTAAAAATGTAGCATAATATTCTTGGTCTTATTAATTTATTTTATGTGTTTATTATTAACAGCGAGAAAAGAGGTTTTATTGTGAATAGATTAAATGATAAGAGTATGTTTAGAAAAACTGCATCAAACCCGGAAAATGTAAAAAAAGAAGGTTCTTTCTCTTTTAGAAAAAGTGTAGCGGAAAGATTGTCATCAACTTTTCAGAATAAACAAATACTGGATAGAGTGCCGGGACATGATATGCTGACACTTGAGTAAAAATCTTGCATGTATTAATAAACAAGGCTTAAAATATAATGTATAAAAAGGCTTAGATATGCTAAGCCTTTTTATAGTTTTTTGTTATCCCTTTCTGAGATGTTGAAACTTATTGATGTCAGAATTATTTAATTTCTAAAATAAATCCGCCATTATCCGCATTTTGGATTGCATTTTCATTCATTTTTGCCCTGAGATTTTTAATGTATTTGTATACATAGTCTCTGGGCAAATCAAGAACCTGTGCCAGTTCTTTTGCATAAACAATACTGTTTTTGTGGTTCATAAAATGTTCAAAAACAGCCTGTTCACGCGGTGTTAAATTCTTTTTAAATGTTACCTGCACTTCTTCTTTTACAATGCTTGCTTTAGGAAACACAGACTTAATTTCTTTAACTTTTGCTTCTTTTTGGAGTTTTGCTGCAGAATGTTTTATTTCAGCTTTAATTTCTGATTTTTTAGCTCCTTGCTTTTCTTTTTGTGCCTGCTGCTCCTTTTTCAATTCTTTTTTTGCTTTTTCAATAGATATTTCTTTTTCTCTTTCAAAAGACTGCTGTGCAAGAGAGCTTATTTTTTCAGCTTTAAAATTATTTTTTGTATTAACTGTTGTTTCATTAGAAACATATCTAACCTCTGAAGAATAGTGTTTGTATACTACATCCACCATGTCATTTGTTTCTTTTTCATTATTTATTACTTTGCCAAGTCTTTTTGCATATTCTTCTAAAGTAATTCTTTCCAAAGAGCTTCTCCACTGTCTGATTTCTTCTTTGGTCAAATAATCCGGCATATTAATAAATCTCCTTAAATAAAATATTGTCTGTCTGTTTACCTAACCCGCGTTGTGCATTGAAGTCTATAATTCTAAGACCACTCCTCTTAGACAACAATTCATAAATTTCTCTTTCAACTTACCAATGGGGCTTAAGTTATTTATAACCTTAGCATGAAACTTCAAAAAAAATCTCAAAATATGTAGCAAATTTTACAAAAAACTAAAAAAATTATTTTAATAAATCAATTAAACTAACACCAAGAGCCTCTGCCAGTTTATTGGCAGTTTTTAAATTGATACACCGTTTTGCCAGCTCGTATTTTCCTATAGTAGATTTATCAAGACCAACTTCAAATCCAAGTTCTTCCTGAGACAAGCCTTTTTCTATACGGATATTATATAGATTTTTCCCAAAAATTTTACAAATATTTTTGCTCATTAACTTGTATTGTGATATATTTATAAAAAGTTGTCGTAGACGCTATGTCTACTTAAAAGACCTAAATGCTTATACAACAAGTAATTAAAGGACTTTGTATGATACATCATTCATCAGATATTCAGACAAAAAATATCGGCAAAAACACAAATGTATGGCAGTATTGTGTAATTTTACCGGATGCCAAAATCGGCGAAAATTGTAATATCTGTTCACATGTTTTTATAGAAAATGATGTTAATATAGGCGATAATGTTACTGTAAAATGCGGTGTTCAATTATGGAACGGAATAACTATTGAAGATGATGTATTTATAGGACCTAATGTAACGTTTTGTAATGACAGATACCCGAAATCCAAAAATACAAATTTTAAACTGGAAAAAATTCTTGTCAAAAAAGGCGCATCTATTGGAGCTAATTCTACAATATTACCCGGAGTAACTATCGGAGAAAATGCAATGATTGCAGCAGGCAGTGTTATTGTAAAAGATGTGCCGGCCAATACTACTTTTATAAAGAAATAGACTTTACCTTTTCTCTTGTAATAATATCTTGTTCAATTATTTCTTCCAAAGAAGGATTTTTTATATTTCTGTGTTCTTCCATCATTCTTTTTGTAATTTCGTATATATTCCAAAGAGAAATCTTTTTGTTCAAAAACATAAATACAGCTTCTTCGTTTGCAGCATTCATAACTGCAGGAAGTGTTCCGCCTTGTTTTCCCGCTTCAAACGCAAGTTGTAAACAAGGAAATTTGTCTAAATCAGGAGCCTCAAAATCAAGCCTGAGTGCTTTTATAAAATCAAAACTTCTTGTTTCTATGCCTTCTCTTCTGTGAGGATATGTAAGCGCATACTGTATTGGTATATGCATAGATGGAAATCCAAGCTGTGCAATAACACTTCCGTCAACATACTCTACTGCGCTGTGCACAATACTCTGCGGATGAACAACAACCTGAATTTTATCATAAGGCATATTAAATAAATGATGAGCCTCTATAACTTCCAGCCCTTTATTCATTAAAGTTGCAGAGTCAATAGTTATTTTTTTACCCATATTCCATCTGGGATGATGCAGGGTTTCTTCCACAGTTGCATTTTTTATATCTTCAACGGATTTATTTCTGAAAGGACCGCCCGATGCTGTTATTATAAGCTTTTCAACTTCATTCCTGTTAGACAGACACTGGTGTATTGCACCGTGCTCGGAGTCCACAGGCAGAATTTTTGTGCCCGTTTCTTTTGCTCTTGCCATTACAATATCACCCGCCATAACAAGAGTTTCCTTGTTTGCGAGAGCAACATCAATTTTGTTTTCAAGAGCTGCAAGAGTGGGTTTCAGGCCTGTTTTGCCTGAAACAGAGACAAGTATTCTGTCGTTTGTTGTGTCTTTTGCAATTTCTACTAAACCTTCATCGCCGTACAGTATGTTTATTTTTGGGAATTCTTTTTTTAATAAAAGTGCATTTTCTTCTGTTTTTACACAAACATTTTTCGGGTTTAAAAGTTTAATTTGTTTTCTTAATTCATCTATATTGTTTCCGCCGCATAATGAAACAATTTCAAAAAAATCCGGCATTTTTTGTATAACTTCTACCGCTTGTCTGCCAATAGAACCCGTTGAACCTAAAATCGAAATCTTCATAAATATACTTAAAAACTCTTCTTATATTATTTATTTTATTAAATTATAAAATAAAAATATTTCAGACAAAAATAAAGAAGCTTATATTATCTGAGGCGGCCTCGCTTACACCGGGCAGCATCTGCGATACCGGATTAAATATTATATATCTTATTGCCGGACGGGCATCTGTGAGGAGAAGTCCAAACCAAGCCCGGAAGCAAAGACTCCGCTGCATAATAAATTGTCCGAGAAAAATTCGTGATAAGGAGCAAAGCGACGTGAACAAGAACTCTGTTCAAAATGATTGAGTATCATTTTGAATAGAGACTCTGCCGAATAAA
>CASFNW010000047.1 GCA_949296245.1 uncultured bacterium | reverse complement strand
TATAATTCTATATATTCAAAAAGTTTAATCTTCTTTAATGGCATAACCAATCCCCCTAAATGCATCTTCCAGCATTTTTTGAGATTCTTTTTCAGCCTTTAGAATACTCTTCATTTCAGACTGAATACGAGTCATTTCTTTTTCATAATCGATATCTAAGTCGTGATCAATAAATTCTATATATTTACTAGGTGTAAGCGCCCAGCCTTTAGTTTCAATTTCTTCAATATGCACACTGCGATATAATTCAGGCTCCTGGTAGTTTTTACCGTCTGTTCCCTCGCCTTGCCATGTATGGTAAATGTTTGAAGTTTTTTCAATTTGTTCGGGTGACAAGAATATTTTCTTTTTATTTTCACCTTTAACCGAATTTTCTCTCCATTGACGCAAGTCTATTTCCGCCTTTTTTATTCTGATTCAAAATCCAGAGAGTTACACTGATATCTGTAGTAATAAACAATTCTCTGGGCAGAACAATGATTGCTTCCACTTTATCATTTTGGATAAGTTTTTTTCTGATATTTAGAGTATCACTGTCATTCAAAGCCCCGTTTGCAAGCAAAAAGCCAGCGACGCCGTCAGAGAGTTTCAGGTGAGAGAGCATATGCAAAATCCACGCATAGTTAGCGTTGCTCTCAGGCGGTGTTCCGTAATCTGTCCAGCGGGAATCGTTTTTTAAATTATCATCATACCAGCCCTTAAGGTTAAACGGAGGATTTGCCATAATATAGTTGAAATACAGTCCTTTGTGCAAATCATTCGTGAATGATGAATCGTTTGTTTCGCCAAGATTATGGCTCAATCCCCTTAAAGCCAGATTCATTTTTGCTAAACGGTATGTTGCGGCATCTTTTTCCTGTCCGTATATGTTTATCCGGTTAATATCTCCCTGTCTTGCTTTTACAAGTTCGGCACTCTGTATAAACATACCGCCAGACCCGCAAGCAGGGTCATATAATGTACCCTCATAAGGTTCTATCATAGATGCAATGAGTTGTACAACGTCATGCGGGGTGTAGAATTCGCCCTCTTCTTTTGTAGCGTTTACGGCAAATTCTTTTAAAAAGTATTCATAGACACGTCCGATGAGGTCTTTTTCTTCTCCAAATGCTTTATGGCTGATTTTTCCAACTTCATCAACAAGTTTTTTTATGTCGTTTGGCGAAAGATTTCTTGTTGTAAAAGTACCTTCTATAAAACAGCCTTTAAGTTGTTTAGAACTCGTTGCGATGCTATGCAGTGCAGTATCAAGTGCAACATTAAGTTTTGGTGCGGGAGTATTGATAATCGTATACCAGCGGGCTTCCGGCGGTAAATTATATGTTCCGTCCGTAAAAGTCGCATCATCAAAAAATGCAGCCCTTATATTTTCATCATCAGGGTCTAGTCCTTGTTGTACTAAGGTCTGACGCAACTTTTCAATACCATCTTCATATTTTTCGCCGATGAATCTTAAAAATACCAAAGTTAGCATCATATCACGCTTTTCAAAAAATGAACCCGAATTACGTGCTGCTCTAAGAATATCGCGGCATTTGAATAAAATATTATCCAGATTAATACCTTTTTCAACAGTTTTTTTTGCCATACAACCCCGCTTTTGTTAGAATAATCATACCATGAAAATACGCAAATAGTTGTTGTGTAACAATTTTGTGACGACCCCACTGTGGCACATGAGTATTCAAACCTGAAAAGATTAAACTTTTGGGGCAGTTTTATTTTTTATTAATACACACACTCTTTTAAATAAAGTATTATAAAATCCTGCTTCTATTCTTTGAGCAACAACCAGAGAACCTTTTAATGATATTAATTCTCTGTACGATAATTCTTTAATATTTCTGCCATTCATTATTGCTTTAATTTTTAAAATGTTTTTTATTGGTACTTTCCCTTCGTTATTTTCAGAAATACCAAAACCTGTGATAATTTTGAAATCATCTGGCTTATACCATTTTGTTTTCTTTTTCTTTAATATTAATCCTTGCTGTTTCATTCGTTTTTCAACAAAATTATAAAATGATGTCGGTATAGTTTTTTTGCTCGAAAATGTTACATCATCAACGTAAACACTCATCTCAATATTTAACTCTCGTGCTTTTTGAAAAATATCATCAAATGTTTTTGCATATGAAAAATAAGCAAGAATAACACTTGTAGGAGCACCTGTTGGCAAATGCCCATCAAAAGTTGTTAATTCCGTTAAAATTTTTGCAATATCATTTGGGATTTCTAAAGAATATTTATAAAATTCCAAAATTTTCTTGCGATCAGTACTTGGGTAAAAACTGTGTATATCTACACATAATATGTATTTATTTTGCACGTGCACATGTGCATTATCTATAAAACTTTTACCCTTTATACCAGAAAAAAGATATGATGGGGTTTCCAGCTTCTGTAACTCTTTATTTAATTTTCGTTGAATAGATTTTAATTGCTTTGCGGGTGCTTCAATTGTTCTTGTGCCGGTTCCATTATGCTTAAGCTCATCATGAACTTTGTACAAGTCATCATTACACAAATTTAATAACTCTTTTCGAGTAATGCCTAGATGTTTGGCTAATTTTGTTTTATTTCCAATTTTATATAAAAAACTATTTTTCAACATTATTAATTGTTATATTTTCAACTATTTGTAAAAACTTAAGTATTTTATTTCTTATACCTATTTTTAAATCACTTCTGTCTTTATCTAATTCTTCCGAAAATAACATAATTGCAGAAACTGAAATTTTAAACCTTTTTGAGTATTTTTCTATTAATTCTAAAGAGGGTTTTTTCTTTTGTGATTCTATTTCAGAAATATATCCTTTTGAGACTTTGAGTTGTTCTGCCAATTCATTTAATTTAACATCGTGAAAAACTCTAATTAATCTTAATGCTTCACCTAACATTTGAATTTCCTTTTATAGATAAAAAAGAGTATTCTAGCCTTACTTAAAATGCTTTAATAATTCTAAAATAAGAATTACAGCTCTAATAATGGTGTAAAGCAAACCAGTCCATTTTTTGATTCTGAGTTTCTTTCTCATTTCACTTCTCCTTTCTAGCAGACTACTGCCTGGTTCCCCACCTAAAAAGGAGCAATTGGTCAGGATTGATTTGTTCGAATACCCTATTATCCGGATTAACAAGTTCCCCTTGTTAATCCGCTATGGGAGAAACGACATTTATATATAACCTGATTGAATATAATCAATAAGCATGTGTACAAAATATATATTGCACTATGCAAATATTGCTATATGATTATCAAGGTACAAATATATATCGGTGCCCCATCAGTTGAGTTGTTATTACCAACTCTCAAGAGTTTAACCTCTCATGTCAAAACGGGAAACTTTGACCTACAAATATTTTCTTAGAAACAAAGATTTTTGTCAAGAACTTTGTTAGATTTTGGAGAATTTTGTTCACAATTGTTTACATTTATGTTTATACAATTTAATTTTTCTGGGGATAGGAGTTACTTTTTCTGTGTTTTTATATTATCTTACAATGTGCTACCCTCTTTGTTTTTACAAGATTTTTGTCAAATCTACTGGCTTCACGGAGGTATTTTAACATCAGTTTTGCCTGTATACCAAACCTGCTACTAAAAGTGATAATTTTATGATTTACCACCACATCCTACATCTGGATCTCAATCTCATAGTTAATTCAATCTTGTTATGTGTGTTAAATTACTTTTGTGTACCGGCGGTTGTGAAATTGAACCGATAAATTTTCTATAAGAAAATTTATCGGGTTAGCTCCGCATACTTATTCGTATGGCTCGAATATCCAATTCTCGCCAACGACTAAGCAAATTCCCCTTGCCTCCGATTTTCTGTTCTGGCTTACTTGTAATGGAAACTTTGGAGGTTTTATAGGCTGGGGGTTCTATTCTGAACTTGTTTCAGGAGCTTACACAGGAATAGTAGGATTAATTTTCTCAACGCGCTCCCGCACCTGCACCCGCTATTGTTTCGAAAACTAATACTACAGTTCCTAAAAATTGTGCGCTAAGAAAGTAAGTTATGTCAGATTTACTAATCCGACATAACTACCGGTTAAAAATCCAGCTTTTCTCCAGATTTATAGTTTGTGAATATTAGTTTGCCGTTGGTCAGCAAACTTTTCAGACTCTGTCCGCCCATAGGTGACCAGCCTGAAGGTATTATTTTTGTGGCAAGTACCTGTATTGAAAATCCGTCTGCCCCGAATTTGTTCGGGCGTTTTGGCCCGTTGGTGTCTACTATTATATCTGCGCAGATTCTGCTCATAGCTGTAGTTGTTAACGGGTTCCCGTTTTCATCTTTTAATATATTCCCGTAAGCATCTGTTTTGTTTGAGGTCTGCTCCCAGTAACATGATTTGTATTGTTGTATTCCAATAACCGCACCGTCTTTTAATATAATTTTGGGCAAATTGTTGTTCCACTCGGTCAATGTACCGGTGCTGTCAACACGAGGGGCCGCGTATGCAATTTTATAATAATAAGGACTGCAGCCTTTATCTGACTTGTTTTTGCAAACCTTTGCACCGCTGAAGTATTTTGCAAAATCCTGTGCAAGCTGTATACTGTTTGTTGTTTCATTTTTTGCCTCAAATAAGCCCCTAATATCTCCGGGGGTGCCGTTTTGAGCTTCGTAAAACTTTATTGCTTGATTCAGTTCGGAATATGTTCTTTTTGCTCTTGTTGTTAGCTCTGTTTCCTGATTTTTCTGTATCAATGCAGGCAGTGTCATGGCTGCAACAATTCCGATTATCCCTAGCGTTATAAGAACTTCCGCAAGTGTAAAAGCTTTAATTTTGTTAAAAACCATAAAAAAATCCTCCAGTTAATTATGTATATATACATAATTATAACACTTCTAAAGGTAATAATGTATATATGCAATACAAAAGTCATAAAACGTTACAAATAAATAAAGAATTCGGACAGGTAATCGCGGCTCTGAGAGTTAAGAAAAATCCCGAAAAATCGCGTCTGCAGTTCTGTTATGAATATGATCTGGATGCAGGTAATCTTTCAAGGATAGAAAACGGGTTAATTGACCCTAAACTTTCTATGTTATGGAGGTTGTCAGAGGCTATTAATATTCCTCTTTCTGAAATTTTTAGAGTTCTTGAAGAACGGCTTGGAAAGGATTTCTTTGTAATTGACCGGTAAAATTTAAGCGATTACTGTCGAAAATCAAATTTTTAAAAGATGTTATGATTTTTATGACCGTAGCATTTTTAGTCATTGGTTTATTTTATGTAAGGTTTTGCTTCCGGGTTATGTTGTAAAATTTTCGGAAAGTATTCTACAATCAAGTCGTTAACTTTCTGTGAAATTTCTATGTTTGTATTTTTTCTGCTGTCGAAAGTCCTTGTTGTCGCGCTGCCAAAATCTGTTCTTACTGCGTGTTCATAGGTAAATGCGTGCGGAACATTTCTTTCTATGATTACTCTATCTATATTTTTATCTTTTTCTATCTGTAGCAGAATTGTATTTTTTAAATTGTTGTAAAGCGGTTTTACAGTTATAGTTGAATCTTTTTTCCCTTTATGCACAAATTCCGGCATAATGCCAACTGCTTTTTTCTTTTTAAGTTCTATCCATTTTTCGTCAATCAGATTGTTCATTTTACGGAGCAGTCTTTGCGCTTGCATTGTTAAGTAAGAGTCCTGCGCCATGACATTTTTTAATTCAACCATTTCTTTTGTAATGCGTGCTGTGAATGAAATATTATTTCTGCTGTTTGTGTAATTAATAGAAGGTGTTTGTAACATATAAAATTTCTCCATACTTAATTTTGTTGTATTTTAAAAGTCTGTAAATTTTAATTTTTGATATTTATTTTACAAAAATTAACATAAATCTATAAATATGCAAAAAGGTGACTAAATGTCACGTTTTGCGAGAGGTAGAACAGGCCCGGTGAGAGCCGGCCATTAAAAAAGGCTCTTGAAAGAGCCTTAAAAAATTTGCCGATGGCCGGAGTGTCTTGCTCGTTCGCAATTAACGGCAATTCCGCGTTTTGCCTTATGTAATAAACATTACAACGGCAAAAGCGCTCCAGCCTCAGCTCACTCGCGTTCGAACCGACAAAGCTATCGCTTCGGGCTTCAACTTCTGCATAAAGCAAATAAAAAAGCCACAAGCAGTGGCTTTTTTATTTGCCGATGGCCGGAGTCGAACCGGCACGAGGCGTAAACCTCACAAGATTTTGAGTCTAGCACGTCTACCAATTTCATCACATCGGCAAGTTTCCGTGTATTTTTATCTTAGCAAAAACAAAATAAATATCAAGGCTGTTATGTCTAATAGCGCAACAGGGCGATTTTATTATTTAAAAGAGTGTTTTAATATTCATTTGAAAAGAGGGTTTATGAGAAAAATAATTTTGAGTATTTTAAGTTTATTTATAATTTCATCCCCAGCCCTTGCAGACGCGCTTACAGGCGGGGTGTCGACAACAGGGCTCGGAAATAAGGTTGTAGATGCAGCTACTCAGTCGCCTGTTTCAGGTGCAACAGTATCGCTTCCGCAGAAGAATTACCGGACAAAAACCGACAGTAACGGCAATTTTACACTGTCTGCGGATATAAAAGGTGATACTGTCATGTCAGTTGAAAAAGATGGTTACAGGCCGTTTTCTCTGACAATAAATAATCAAATCGCCGCAAAACCTATGATTGTCGGGATTCAAAAAAGTAATGTAACAGATCTTCTTCTTGAATCCGCTATGATTCATCTCGGTGATGATAATTTTTCAAACGATTCTGCAAATGCCGGCGAGTTTAAATTAAAGTCTGTCGGACCGTTTTATACAAAAATATTTACTCTTGCCGCCTACACGCTTACAAAAGCAAATTATATTGTAATAGGTTCTATAATAGGAATTGATACAGCACTTGCAAGATCTCTCAAGCAGAATAAAATCAGAAATTCTTATGCAAGCCCGCCTGAGGTCTATTTTAACGGTCATAAGATTGCAGAAATACAGTTAAACGGTGATAACCAGAAAATCCGCATTCCGAATAACCTTATAAAACCTGATATGCCTAATGAAATTACGATAAGGACAGGCCGAAACCTTATGCAGACAGCTTACCTTGATTATGACGATATTGAAATTATGAATATTTCAATTCAATCAGAATAAAAAAACGGTATCGAGAGATACCGTTTTTTTAGAAAAGGGAAAAGTGGGAACCAAAAAGGGGAGATACACCGGCCTTAGCAAAAGGCTTAAGCTTTTTATACCGCAG
>CASFNW010000046.1:1211-15778 GCA_949296245.1 uncultured bacterium | reverse complement strand
ATCTTTGATTCAGTGCAAAATGTCTTCACGAACAGTGAACAAATGACACTCACCTACACTTAACTTCGTTAAGTTTCGGAGACAGGCTCACTACTGCTCACTTCGTTGCGCGTGTTCGCTTTGTCAAAAATTTTGCTCTTCCCGTCCATTTTGACTTGACATTTAGTCAACTCAAAACGGAGTCCTTCTTATCGCAAAATTTTCTCGGACAATTTATCTCCCCATTGCAACATTTACAAAAATTAAACATTACATAAAATAATGAAACAAAAAAATTTTTTTGCAGTCTTAAGGGGTAAGAGTAGAGAGGAAGGTTTATCAATATTTCCGATATTAAATTAGCGGAGCTTTGTGTTATTATATTGTTAACCTAAGGATACAATAGGGAAAAAGAGGTAAAATTTTGAAAATTAATTTGAAAAAATACGGTTTAATCGCTTTTACACTGCTGGTAATTTTTGCTGCAGGAGCGCTGACAAACTCGGGCGGAGTATTTGCATCTTCTCCGCAGCAGCTGTATGAGCAGGTTTGGAAACTTATAAATTCAAAGTATGTTGATTACACAAACAATCAGCAGGATTGGAAAAGATGGCGCAACAAATACGACAAAGTTATAAAAACTGATGAAGATGCTTATGTCGCTATCCAGACAATGCTTGCCAGTTTGAATGACCCTTATACAAAATTTCTGGATCCAAAAGAATTTGAAGAAGAAACCAGTTCCATTAAAGGTTCTTTAAAAGGTATAGGTGTTCAGATAGGATTAAGGGACGGCAAATTGCTTATTATTGCACCTATAGAAGATACACCCGGCGAAAAAGCAGGACTTCTTGCAGAAGATGAAATACTCGAAATTGACGGTAAATCTACAAAAGGTATTACTATTGATAAAGCTGCTGACAGAATAAGAGGCGAGGAAGGCACCTATGTTACACTGCTGATTAAACGTAAAAATCAGCCAAACAAAGTTTACAAAATTCAGCGTGCGGAAATAGAAATAAAATCAGTTTCCACAAAAATACCTGAAAATGCCAAGCTTGATGACAAAGTAGGCTACATAAGACTCAGCTCTTTTATTAGCAAAAATGCAACAGAAGAGTTTGAAGCCGCATTGAACCAGTATAAGGACAAAAAAGGCTATATAATAGACCTTCGCTCAAATCCCGGCGGACTTTTAAGCAATGCTATTTTGATTTCGGATATGTTTCTTGACGGCGGTATTATAGTAAGCACCGTTGACAGAGACGGTTACAAAGAAACCACACGTGCAACCAAAAAATATGTTACTGACAAACCGATTGTAATACTTATAAACAAAGGTTCAGCCTCTGCAAGCGAGATATTCTCGGGTGCAATGAAAGACAACAAACGCGCGCTTCTCGTAGGAGAAAATACCTTCGGCAAAGGGCTTGTACAGGAAGTTAATAAACTTATGGGCGGTTCCGGTGCAAATATCACTATACAAAAATATTTGACACCTAACGGTACTGACATAAACAAAAAAGGAATTGCTCCTGATATTACGGTTGAACTCACAGAAGAAAACATAAAAGCAAAAGATGATGTTCAGCTCAAAAAAGCTAACGAACTGCTTTTACAAATGATACAAAACCAGTCAGTCTGCATTAAAGACAATGCTGCATAACAGGTAAATTAAAATTAAAAAGACTAAAGCGGAACGGTTAAGTATAGCTGTCCCGCTTTTTATAAGAAATATAATTTTATTTCAAAACGATTTCTTCAAGCGGTAACGTACAGAGTTTTTGGCGGTATTCATAGATTTTTAAAAGTTCTGTTTCCAGTTCTTCATACATTTCCGACTCCTTCACTCCGGAAAATTCAACCGCATGCAAAAATTTTATCTTACAGATATTTGCATTTTTTTCTAAAGTTTCAAACATTCCAAGATTTTCCAGCATGTCAAAACAAAGCTCCGTCACCTCATCCGATACGGCAAGAAAATCCGAAATATCGCACAGATTCACTTCTCCGTTTTTTCCGCTCTGCGGATTGCATACATATTTCAGCATGCCGGAAATATTTTTTATAAGCTCCTGCGCATCAATTTTTTTGTTGTTATAGTTCATAAAATGAAAAACTTTTGCCTCTGATTTTTTAAGCAGGGTACGCATGATATTTTCGCTTGCCGGATAATCAAAAAACATTATCTGCGAACATTTTGTGAGATTTTTTCTGTTTCTCAATTTTTGTGAAATTTCATTATACTGTTTGAGCGTGTCGCAGATATTTTTGTTCTGTGCAAAAATTTCTGTGGGTATTTTTGTAGTCAAAAGATAATCGCAAATTTGTCTAAAAATATTCGTCTTTTTCCTGTGGTCATAAAGCTTAAACTCTGTTTTTTCTTCTTTTATTTCAAATTCGGATTTAATATCCTGAATATCAAGCTGTATTGTGGTTACACCGTTAAAGGTATTGAGTTTCGGATAAAACATTACATCAAACTCTTTGCCCTGAGGAATATTCAATGAATCATGGTTCCAGTATACACATTCAAACGGCTTGCCATCTTTGGATTCGCAAAAGATTTTCAGATGATTGTTCTTTTGTCCTACTGTTTTAAAAGAATTCAAAACCAGATTTTCTGCCATAAACAAAGGTGTTTTGTTCCCTTCTGCAAAGGGTTCGAGTTTATTCAAATCATTTATAAAATCAACTGTTATGTCAGATGCATCTAACAGCGCATCAGCAAAAATAGTGGGAACAACATTTTTTCCGTCCAGTTGATTTTTTACGGATTCATTCAATGCGGTTTTTACCTTTTCAAATGTTGTTTTTTTAGGGTCAAAAACAAGCCCCGCAGCCTGAGAATGCCCGCCGAAATACTCGAATAATTCTTCATTTTCCGCTATAACATTTCTTATGTGAACCTCGGGAATACTTCTCGATGAACAGCGGACAAGACCGGTATTTTCATCCTGTGTCATTAAAAATACGGGTTTGTAGAATTTTTCCACAAGCTTTGACGCAACAATACCGATTATACCTATGTGCCAGCCCTGTTTAAAGAGTATTATGCTCTCCTGAGGCGGTTCATTTTGAAGCATTTCAACTGCTTCATTAAAAATATTTTCGCAAATATCCTGTCTTATGCTGTTAAAGTTGTTTAGCTCTTCGATACAAACATTGATTTCTGTCTTATTGTCAGATATGAGCAGTTTAATAGCGCTTTCTGTCGTATCCAGTCTGCCTGCTGCATTGATTCTCGGTGCAACGCCAAAAGCAATGTTTTCGGAGGTTATGCCGTTTGCAGCATCATATCCGCAGGATTCAAGAAGTTTTGCCAGCCCGTAATGTTTTCCTGATTCGATTAGTTTTAAACCGGCTTTGACAAAAGAACGGTTTTCAAACAACACAGGCACAACATCGGCTATGGTGCCGACTGCAACAAACGGGAGAAGTTCATCCGCAAAATCGTAGTCTTTTTTTTGTTCAAGTAAAGCGCAGGCAAGTTTAAAAGCCACGCCGACTCCGGCAAGTTCATTCAGAGCTTCAATCTGTTCCAAAGGCAAATCTTTTTGAAGTGCATTCATTGCTTTAGGATTTATTATGGAATAAGCTTCGGGCAATTGTTCGGGAGCTTCGTGGTGGTCTGTAATAATTACATCTACCTTAAATCCGTTAGCAAAATTTACCTGCTCAACATCACTAACACCGCAATCCACTGTAATAATAAGTTTTGTTTTGTGTTTTGCAATAAGCTGTACAAGCGCTTTTGTATTAAGCCCGTGGTTTTCTTTTTCTCTGTTCGGGATATAGTACTCTGTATTTGCACCAAGATGTTTTAAGGTTTTATACAAAAGAGCTGTTGAAGTAACTCCGTCACAGTCAAAGTCACCGTATATGACAATTTTTTCCTGAGTTTCTATTGCTCTAAAAATTCTTTCGACCGTTTTTTGCATGTCAGAAAAAACAAAAGGAGAGGATATTTTCATATTTTCTGGATGCAAAAAATCCTGAATTTTTTGCACTGTGTCTATGCCCCGCTGCACAAGAAGCTGTGCAGCGAGTTTGCTGCCGGCAGCCTGTATAAGCTCCGGCAAAATTTCTTTATGCTCTTTTAATTTCCACTGTTTTTGCATAATATACGGCCGTCATAAATATAAAGAATGTCTGAGTGGGACCTCGCTTGTAGGAGTGGTACACACTCTGCCGAGTAAATATGCCAGTGGCATATTTGCAAGAGGTAGCGAGGGCGCCAAGTCTAGCATTTTACGGAAGTGACCCCATGCGCTTGTTGGCTGTGCCGGACTTGTTGTTGTATATTGAACTTGCTTATTGCACAGGTTCAACAAGTAGTCGGAGTCAGTTGACAATATGAAATTTATGATTCTTCTTCGTCGTCTTCTTCATCTTTGTCTTCTTTAATTTTGTCGACAACCATTTTTGCCATTTCTTTTGCAACAGCTTTTTGCACCGGAACAGGACTGTTTTCGAGCATGTTTATAGCTGTTCTTACCGTTGTATCAAGATCATACCATCTGCTTTTGCCTTTTTCCACAAGACCTTCTTCAACAGACTCCATCATATCTTCTACACTTGTAAATGTGTGTTCGGAGATATTGTGCTCAATAATGATTTTTATCAGGTTCAGGGCAACTTTAATCTGGGTTTCATCATCGGATTTTTCAAGTGTGCTCATTGATTTTGATAAAATAGGGTCTTTGTCGTACCATCTGCGGTATTCGTGGCTGTATTCTTCTTTCATACCTCTCTCCTTTTGTTCGTATAAATGCAGTTTAACTTTTTTTAAATATTACTCCTTTGCCGCTTTGCGGGTATTCCCAGTTAATATATTTACAGGCAATTCTGCATGCGCCGCATTCAAGGCATTTTTCGTAGCTTACTGTGAGTTTTTTATCAGTTTCATTGTAACTGTATACATTCGCCGGACATACAATTGTACAGGTTTTTTCAAGACATTGCAAGCATTTTGCTTCATCAGGATGCAAATGACATTTTGAATCCGTTTTGTATTTCAATGTAAAAAGTTTATCTTCGATTTTTTTATCCATTATTTTAAAATCCCGAATACTATTTTTATACCTGCAATTGCGTCTTTAAATAACTCTGAAAGACTTCTTTTGACAAAAAAGTCTTTTGTAAATTTTTGAAATTTTTGTTTTTTGTGTTCTCCGTCCGCGCAGGTGAATATATTGAAAAATTTATTGATATTGTCAGGATAGTAATTCAAAAAAGATGAACAACGTCCTGACAGCAGGTGAACAACATCTTTATACGTTTTCATATCTTTTAATACAAAACTGTTTTCAAGCTTTTTGGCATACAAACACAGCATATTTGAAGAAAAATCATTGTGCTCAAATGCGGCAAGGGCAGTTTCTCCGGCAAATTTACCGCTTATCATGGCAAGATTTGTTCCTTCAAAATGAACATTGTTCACAAGCCCCGCCGCATCGCCGGTTATCATGGCTCCATCCGTATAAAGTTTTGGTATTGCATTGTATCCGCCTTCCGGTATAAGGTGTGCGGAATATTCAACAAGCTCTCCGCCTTCAATTAAATCAGCAACAAAAGGATGTTCTTTTAATTTGTCTAAAAGTTCATAAGGCTTCATTTTTTGTTTTTTTAAATCTTCAAGTGAAACACCTATTCCGACTGCAATCGAATCTTTGTTTGTGTAAATAATACCCATGCCAAAAAGTTTTTCCAAAGGCTTTCCAACAATCTCCATTGCGCAGCCTTTATCATCTTCCAGTGCAAATCTTTTGTTGATAGTCTCCTTCGAAAGCTTTATAACTTCTTTTACTCCCAGTGCAGCATTTTTGGGCTTTATGTTTTTTCTCAGCCCGATTTGTTTTGCCAGAAGAGAATTTACACCGTCTGCAACTATCACAATATCTGCATAATATTCTTCTATATCTGTTTTTATACCGCAGACTTTTCCGTCTCTTACAATAAGCTCTCTGACAAGAGTATTGGGAGC
The DNA here is from genome assembly GCA_949296245.1 of uncultured bacterium. Lineage (GTDB taxonomy): Bacteria > Cyanobacteriota > Vampirovibrionia > Gastranaerophilales > Gastranaerophilaceae > Limenecus. Next base: position 9,813 of record CASFNW010000046.1, on the reverse strand, counting down.
AAAATAAACGCCTTCTTTCATTGCCTGCTCTACGCACCATTTGTCCCATTTCGCACGTATTGCAACAAAGGCATTTTTTTCGTGTTCCGGATTTTTATAAGAAATTTGTGTTGAATCTTTTTCAGACAAAAGCACATAGCTGTGTTTTGCAATATATCTTTCTATTGGTGCTTCTTCAAAATTAGGAAAAATTTCCTGAGCCGCATGGGTATATATAACTCCGCCGTACATGTTTTTTGCACCGGCAAAAGGCGCCCGTTCAACAAGTACAACACTTTTTCCGCCTCTTGCAACCGTAATAGCTGCACTGACTCCGGCAGGGCCCGCTCCGACAACTATTACATCTATTTTGTTTTGCAAATTTTCTTCTGCCATACAACTCCCTTTGCCAAAACAATTATACTATTAAATTGCAGTCCCCCGCAATAAACCGTTTGTCCTAAAACTGTTCAACAGTTGTTTAGTGTATAAAAGTGATATCTTGTTTAAAAATAAGCTTATTTATTCAATCTTTTGCATGTTTTATATACAGCTGCCCGTCATACAAAAATCATTATCTATGCTTTTAGCAGTTCTTTAACAACCCAGTATCCCATGTAATACCCTGCCACAGCCGGCACAAAAGGAGTGGAACCCGGTGTAAATTTTTTAAATTCTATTTTTTCGCCTTTTAAAGTTTGTATGTTTTCAATATTTTCTACTTTTTCAAGCACATGAGGGTTCTCTCTGCTGCAAACAGCGGTTATGCCTGCTGTTATACCACGTTTTTGCAGTTGATAGAGCACATTTTTGGTAAAGGTACATTTTTTGTTTTCTATATCTTTAATGTCCGTAATATAAAGCTGTGTAGGGTCAAAACGATTGCCGGCACCCATTGATGTTATAACGGGAATGTTATTTTCTTTGCAATATACCAGCAAATCTATTTTTGAGCGCATTGTATCTATTGCATCCACAACATAATCTGTTTTTGTTTTAAAAATTTCTTCATTCAAATTGTCATTGTAAAAATCACAGATACATTCAAGATTTATTGCGGGGTTTATATCAAGCAGCCTCTGTTTAAATAAGTCTGTTTTTTTCTGCCCCACAGTAGAATTTAGAGCTATTATCTGGCGGTTTATGTTTGAATCTGAAACCGTATCAAAATCAACAATGGTAAAATTTTCGATACCCGCTCTTGCTAAAGATTCAAGAGCAAATCCTCCCACACCGCCAAGGCCGAAAACAGTTATATGCTTGCCTCTAAGCTTTTGCTGATTTTCTTCTCCCCAGATGAGTTCGTTGCGGCTAAAGTCTGTCATATCTGCCTACTTCAATGACATTGCAATACCTTCCATGATATTTACATAATCACTTTCAGGTAATGTTGAAATTGTTTTTATTGCAACAGACAACTCAGGCTGTTTGTCATACCAGCGTCTGCCTTTATTAGTCTGATAGAGACCCAAAACTCTTTCAAGACCTATACTCAAAGGTGCTGTATCGTTTTCTCTGTGTACGGTTTTTATTGCACTGGCAACATTAATAATGTCGTTTGACAATTTTTTCTGGATAGTTGTGTGCAGATTTTTTAATAAATCCAGTGCAACTCTTGTTTCATCGTACTTGTCGTACCATCTTTTATTATACAAAGCCAAATCTCCCGCAAGATTAATGTAATTATTAATATTATATTTCTATTTTTATCAAAATTCAATATTTCAACGCCGTTATGCTAAAATAATAAGTATGTCTGAGTGGGATTTTGCTTGTAAGAGTGGTACACGTAGTGCGAGTGGCGCCGAGTCTATCATTTTACGGAAGTGACCCCATGCACTTGTTGACTGTGCCGGGCTTGTTGTTAAATGGCGAACTTGTTTATTGCACAGGTTGATTTTCGGACGGGTGAAACCCGGGGAGCGAGGACATTGAGCCGGCTTGTGCAAAGCACAAAAGGCGAAACTGTCCGAGCGTGAAGAAAATCTAAGAAGTAGTCGAAGTCCGTTGACAATATGAAATATCCGGAGGAGAAAGTTATGGAAATGATAGTTGGAATTGTTATATTTTTGATTGGTCTTGCGCTTGGTGCTTTCAGCATGTTTTTTGTTATGAAAAAGCAAAACGAAGAAAAAACAGCTTCTTTTGAACAGGCGTACAAAGATATTTATGAAAAAATGCAGCTTCAGTTTGAAAATCTTTCAAACAAGATTTTTAAAGAAACTACGCAGGATTTTTCCAACATGTCAAAAGAAAGAATAACAGAAATTCTGGAACCTTTTAAAGAAAAATTTGAAGAGCTTAAAAAGCAATCCACTTACAACATAGAGCAGGGTGCAAAGCTTGATATGCATATAAAAGAAGTAATAGAAACAGGCACAAAAATTTCAAACGATACAAACACTCTCGCTTCTGCATTAAAAGGCGATAATATGAAGCAGGGAAGATGGGGTGAATTGATTCTGGAAAAAGTTCTGGAACTTTCCGGCTTAAGAAAGGGAGAAGAATATGATACACAGACGGGTTTCGGCTCAAAGAAACCTGATGCTACGATTTTCTTGCCGGATAATAAAGCTGTTTTTATAGATGCAAAAACTTCTCTTGCTTCTTATGACGCTTATATAAACGCACAGAATGAAGAAGAAGCCCAGAGTGCACTCAAACAGTTTAAAGATTCAGTAAAAACACATATTGCAGGTTTGTCTAAAAGAGAATATTTTGAAATAGAAGAGTATACCTCTCCTGAATATGTTCTTATGTTTATACCTGTAGAAAGCTGCTACTCTATGCTGTTTGCGGACAATGGAGAGTTATGGGAGCTTGCGTGGAAAAATAAAATCATGCCGGTTTCTCCTTCCACTTTGCTTGCGGCATTAAAAATAATAAACAGTTTTAATATGGTTAACAGACAGAATAAAAACGCACAGGAAATAGCGGCACTTGCAGGCAAAATGATAGACAAATTTGCCGATATGGTAAAAGATTTAAACGGAATACAAACAAACCTGTCAAGAGCTATGACAAAGCTTGCCGGCCGTGACAATGTAATAAGACAATGTGAAAGATTAACAGAGCTGGGCGCAAAAAATGCAAAACAAATTCCGGAACCCGCAATTATTGAAGAGCAGCTGGAGATTTTGAAATAGTTATGTCAAAAAAATTTTTTTCAGGTTTTATATTTATCAAAAACAATAGATTAAATGTATAAAAAGTTATGCAGATAAATAAATTAAAACCATTATTTCATAAACTGATAAGCCCTCTTGAACGAAAAAGGCCTAAAGTAAAGCCATATACACTACTGTCAAAACAAACAAATCTGCCGTTAGATTCCGTAGAAATTACAGCGGAAAGAATCGGCATACAAGATGCCGCAACTGCAGATAAAGTTGTTATAGGCAAAACAGACAACCCCGAACAGCAAAAAATTATAACCACTTTCAAAGACAAAAACGGCAAAATAGTTGAAAGAATATTCGAATATATTGGTTTTGATTTGCCTGAGATTCATCAGATTTTTGAGGAGCTGACATCTTGTATTACAGACGATATTACAGGCAGGTTAATTCAGACATTCGAAAACCTGAATAAATCGGGAAAAGCTAAAATCTGGACAAAAATTTCCTCAGAAAAACAGTTTGTACACACAGATACTTTTATCAACAAAAAAGATTATGTAACTATTACAAGAGTCTCAACACAGGAAAGAAACATAAAACCACCTGCTGTAGAAACACATTCTATTACGGAATATCAGGTTCCGGATGCACACTTATACTCTATTCCAAATAAAAAATCTCTGATGTATACAACCAAAAGAGACTCAGAGGGAATTCCGCAGATAATCGATATAAAAGCTGATAATGTTAATATACCCCAAAACGATGAATATCTTGCTTTGAGATTGTATGATTCAGATGATATGAAAAGACCGATTACCAATATTGCGCTAAAAAAAGCAAACCTTGATGATTTAGGCATAAAAATCGAAGATGCTTATACATTTGATGATACGACACAAGGTTCATTTAATAATAAAGAAGGCATAATCAAATTTAATTTTAAATATCAACCAAAAGACAGTATTGTTGATACAGCATTTCACGAAGTAACACATGCAAAGCAGTATGAACTTATGGGCAGAACAAAAATGCTCGGCACAAGATATACGACAAATTGTCTTGTAAAACACGGAGAAGAGGTCTCACCCGATAAAATACAAGCGGGCAAAGAATACTACGAAGCGCATGAAAATTATGTTTCAAGCAGTGTGAATTATGCCCGATACAGAGAAAATCTACTTGAAAAGGAAGCACGTGCGCAAGCCGGGCAAGCTGTTTATGACTATCTTAATCAGGGAAAAGAAATAAGAAGAGAATTTCCAAGAGTAATGCCCGAAGAATTATAAACTGTTATAATACTCTTTTAAAAGAACTGCGTCTTCTTCCATAACCGGACTTTCACAAACCACAACACCTTTAATATCAAATTTTTTGAAAGCTTTCATTAAATCTTTATAATTCATATCGCTTTCTTTGAGCATAAGATGTTTTTTTTCGCCTTTTTCACCGTATTCTATACCGGCAATATGTGCATGGAAATTGTTGAGAGCATAATCCCCGAGTTCTTTTCCTATATGCTCAAAAATTGAACAAAACTCATCATAGGTATTGTATTTACCGTTTGTACGGGCATGAAGATGAGAAAAATCAACACACGGCAATACCTGTTTAAAATCTTTTGACAATTTCACAATTTCTTCAAGATTTCCCCACTGAGTTGGTTTTCCTGTTGTTTCAGGTCTTACCCAGATGTCAATTCCTTCTTCATCAAGGGTTTTACATATAGTTTCCATTGATGTTGCTACTTTTTTAAAGACATCTTCCGGATTCATACCCATATAAAAGGCAGCATGATATGTAACTGAATAAGCACCAAGTTCTTTGCCTATTCTTGCCGTATCAAGAACTCTTGTTATACTGGCTTTTATTTTTTCTTCTTCTTTGGAATTCAAATTTATATAATAAGGCCCGTGTGCGGTTAAGACCATGCCTTTTTCTTTTGAAACTTTTTTTACAAGCTCTTTGTTTTGCACAGTCATCCTGACACCGTGCACAAACTCCAGTTCTAAACCGTCCAGCTTTAAACCTTCAAGTATTTTAAAAGCATTTTCATATCCTGCAGTACCGTTACAGATAGGCTGACCTGCCGTTACAAATTTCAGACTTTCCATATTTATTTATTACTCCGCCGGAATTAACGACCGAAGGTCTCCCCGACTCTCGGTTTAACTTTGTCTATAAAAGATTTTACATCACTAATCATATATGTACCAAATTGCAAAGATTTTATGTACAAAATTCCGTTTCCTGTCGCAACACCTACCGTATCTTTTACGGAACATATCGTTCCCGGAGCTTCTTTCGCCTTTTTATCAGAAAAATCCGCAGTGTATATCTTTACAAAAACACCCCTGAAATTTGTCATTGCAGTTATAAACGGATTCAATGCTCTTATAAAACGTTCTATGTACGCTGCATCTTTGCTCCAGTCAATAAAGTTTTTCATATTGCGTGAATCTATTGCCGGTGCTTTTTTAAATTCTCCCTCGGGCTGTGGAAAAGAAATAATATCTGTATTTTGTTCATATTGTTTTAAAAAGTCAGCAAGAAATTCTGCACACAAATAGTTCATTTTATTAAAAAGTGTACCCATTGTTTCTTTATTTTCTACAGGTACTTTTGTTTGTGCAATTATATTGCCCGTATCAAAGTTTTCATCCATAAAATGAAGGGTAATGCCTGTTTCTTTTTCATCATTAATCAAAACATTGCTGTAGGGATTTCCGCCTCTGTACTCGGGCAAAAGAGACGGATGACAGTTTACAAACCCGCTTTTAACACATTTTAAAAGTTCAGGAGGTATTTTTTTGTTATAAGAGCAGACAACCGCAATATCTGCATTCAACTGTCTTATTTTATGCAAGAAATCAAGTTCATCCATCTGTCTTTCATAAGTAATAAGCGGCAGTTTCAGACTTTTAGTAAAATTACACATTAAACCGTATGTCGTTTCACTGATATGAGGAGGAACAACACCCACTATGTTAAATCCGTCTGATACAAGCTTTGAAAGACAAACTATTGCCATATCAGGCATGCCTACAAAGAGAATTCTTTTTTGATATTTCGTATCCACTCAAACTCCTGAACACATTTTGACACAAATATTATATATTTTTTAAAACAGTTTGCCTATACACTATACTCTCGATTATTGCAAATTCTTTAAATGATAATATAATTATTACCATGTTAAAAAGAATTTTTATCTTAGCGCTGTTTTTAGTTACTTTCGTATTGCAGAGTGCTTTTGCAGATACAAATTATAATTTTAATGCGTTTATTTCCGATAATGCAGGAATCTTAAGTAAAAATACAGAAGATAATATAAATGCTTTTTTGTGGGATTTGCAAAAGAAAACAGGCTCCGATATTGCAGTTGTAACAGTTAATTCTTTAGACGGCAGAAGTATAGAAGAAACAGCCCTCGAAATCGGACGCAAATATAAACTCGGCAAAAAAGGAGAAGATAACGGAGCAGTCATACTCGTAGCACCCAATGAAAGAAAAATGAGAATAGAAATCGGCTACGGCTTAGAAGGTATTATACCTGACGGCAAAGCGGGCAGAATCCGTGATACGGATATGCTGCCGTATTTTCAAAAAGGTGATTATGAAAGCGGTATCCATAGAGGCGCATATTCTCTTGCTAACGCCGTAGCAAAGGGGTATAATACGGAACTTTCCATAAATTCACCCGTACCTCAGCAGCCGGAAGAACCTGATGCGCTCGGGTTTTTGATATTTATTGTTGTACTCTTTTTACTTATAAGAACAGGCTTTTTCCCGATATTTATTCCGTACGGCGGAGGATATCGTACGGGCGGTTTCGGCGGAGGCAGCTTCGGCGGTTTTGGAGGCGGAGGCGGTTTTGGCGGCGGCGGTGCCTCAGGCAGCTGGTAAAAATAAGGATATAAAAATATGACTAAACTGGATAAATTTACAGAAGAATTAAAAAATACTTTCGGTCAGAGGCTGAAATGCGTTTTTGTTTACGGTTCAAAAGCAAATGCTGCTGTTTCTGATATAGAAGGCAATGCCGATTTAATGGTTATAGTCGAAAACCTGTCAGGTGCAGATATAAGAAACATCTCAAAACCTGTAAAAAGATGGATGGGCGGTTTTTTTGACAAAAACAAAAACACGGAGCCCGTTTTTATGGGAGAAAAGGAATGGTTCAACTCTGCAGATACGTACGCAATGGAGTATGCGGATATAAAAGAAAACCACAAAATCTTATACGGGGAAAATTTAATCTGTAATATTGAGATAAAAAGAGAAGATTTGCGCTTAAGATGCGAAACCGAAACAAAAAACCTGCTGATGAAATTCAGGAGCCATTACCTGCTTTATGCGGATAATCCACGGTATTTAAAACAAAGCATAACGCCGGTTGTAAAAACTATAAACGCGATTTTTAAAACGGTTTTAAGGCTGAAAAATATCGAAGTTTCAAATTCCGCACACGAAAATCTGAACAAAATTTCGGAACTCTATACCTGCGACAGAACTTTTTATGAAAAGATTCTGTGTCTTAAAGAAAAATACTGTTCTATGAGCAAAAAAGAAATCATTGAAATGTCCGATAAAACTATAGAACAACTTGATAAACTTTTAGAATACATAAACAATTTATAAGGAGAAAGAAATGAACAAAACAGGATGGATTATTTTAGGCGTAATTGCGCTTCTGGTTGTAATGATATTCAGCGCATTTATAGGTACATACAACAGCCTCCAGCTAATGGATGAAAACGTAAATTCCAAATGGGCACAGGTTGATAACCAGCTAAAAAGACGTAATGACCTTATACCAAACCTCGTTGCCACAGTAAAAGGATACGCTGCGCATGAAAAAGCAGTGTTTACAGAAATTGCTGACGCACGTTCCAAACTCGGCGGTGCAATGAACAAAAATGACATGAAGGCAATCCAGCAAAGCAACAGCGACCTGTCTAACGCATTGTCCAGACTGCTTATGGTTGTGGAAAGATATCCGGATTTGAAAGCGGACAAACAGTTTATTAACCTTCAGGACGAACTTGCCGGTACGGAAAACAGACTGTCTGTAGCAAGAAAAGACTATAACGACAGCGTACAGCAGTTAAATGCAAGAATAAGAACATTCCCGACTTCAATCATTGCTGCAATGACAGGTATCAAATCAAGAGAATATTTTAATACTCCCGAGGCAGAGAAAAAAGCTCCCGAAGTCAAGTTCTAAACCTGTAAAACCGCACGGCAGCGAAGATACCCAATTAGCCGGGCAAAATATTAAGAAACATTACGAAATAATTGTCTTTTTGATTTAAAAAAGGCAATTATTTCTTTTATAAATACTTTATATATATACGAGAGATAAAAAGAGAAATTAAAGAGAGAAATAATTTTTTAACACATATACATACACTGACCTACCACACTAACCTACACACTTACTTACTACACACGAGGAATCAAAAAAGATTCGACGGGAATTCATTACGAATTCCCTTTTTTTT
>CASFNW010000046.1:0-1165 GCA_949296245.1 uncultured bacterium | reverse complement strand
AGAAACGCCGAAAAAGTGAGCGGATATTTTGTGAAAACAAAATAAAGCGAACGGCTTGAAGGCGTGAAGCAATAATCCAAGAGCGGATTTTCGGACGGATGACCTTGTGCCGGCGAAACGTGCAAAATGGCGTCACGAAAAAACATCAAACAATTAAAGATATCAAGAGTCTGTAAATAGTGACAAGGATTTTGAGCGGGCACGGAGTCGAGGCTTAAAAGCCGAGCGAGTGCCCATGTGAGTAAGGTTATTAAAGTGAAGAAATTTTAGAAAAAATTTCGAAACGGAATACTAGTAAGTAGGTCAGCATTACTATGCTGACAAATAAATTTCATATAGTCAACTGACTCCGACTGCTTCTTCGCCTTTTGTGCTTTGCACAAGCCGGCTCAATGTCCTCGCTCCCCGGGTTTCACCCGTCCGAAAATCCGCTTGTTGAACCTGTGCAATAAACAAGTTCGTTGTTTAACAATAAGTCCGGCACAGCCAACAAGTGCATGGGGTCACTTCCGTAAAATGCTAGACTTGGCGTCACTCGCACTCCGTGTACACTCCTACAAGCGAGGCCGCCTCAGACATTTTGTCGGATTTGTAAATCCGGCTGACTGCTCAGAATGACAAAAATGTTTTATCAAAACTATTAACAAAAATTTATTCTAATGTTTAAAAAAACAATCGGTGTGGAATTAAAAAGATATATTGTGTCGGAACATGAGGATAGAAGTTATGGCTAGATGTGTGAACAAAAATATGTTACATTTCTGTAATTATGCTTACGACGGCATTTTAAGCTGCGGGTGGAGGTATGAACCGTTGATAAACAATGATTCTGCACATAACAAAAACAAAAATTATCTGTCTCCCCTCTCAAATGAAAACTCTCCGGAATGCAATACAACCCGTTTTTCTGAAACATCAAACATGCCTTGCGAAAAGGACATGTGTGCTAAGAATCTTACCAACCAGAAAAATAACCACAAAACAGGCAAGATCCTGAGCTCGCTTCCACTCCTCAGGATAACAAAATCATTTGCAGCATCCCTTGCACTCACTCTGTGCCTGTGCACACCCGCCCTTGCCGATGCACCTGTGCCCACCCTCGATACACTCAAAGGCCGGCCTATCCCCGATACCGACCCGCAAAAGTACTATCCCGAATCAGGAT
>CASFNW010000045.1 GCA_949296245.1 uncultured bacterium | reverse complement strand
CACCATTTTATATACAATTTTCAAGTTCTTTGCCTCTGTGATGAATTGGCAGACTTTTAATCTAAAGTTCTCTCCGCTTCGCTGCGGTCAGTCATCACATCGGCAATCCATTTATATTTCACAGTTTAATTATATTAAGAATCATTATCACAAACATTTATATGTATAATGAATTCTCAAGATAAATACTGTAAATTTATTCTACCAGAACAATTTTAAATTTCCAGTATTTATTTTAAATTTATTCTAAATAATGTAACGTTTCTGTTAAAAACTGTTCAAAAAATAAATTAGAGTGTTTAATAAAAAAATAGTCTGGATAAAATATGATATGAAAATTACAAAAATACTAAATTCGTATGCTGCATCACCATCTTTCAAACGTGCTCCGGATCCTTCAAAAAAAATGCCGGACGGTCGTAATGAAGAACAATTTTATTCTGAAACATTGAAAGATGCAAAAAAATTTTTAGGAATAACAAATCTTGCACTTATTTTGCATCAGTCGAGTTTTCCTGTAAAAGACAATGATTTATTTATTGGCTCTCATATTGACAGCAAGGCTGTTGAGGTTAATAAATTCTTAAAATTACATGGTTTTGATTCCATACAGTTAGGCCCCCCGGGTTTAACAAGGCTTTCTCCTTACAATTCCGGAGTAAATTCCAAAAGCTATCTGTATGCTGATATGGAAAAACTTACAACTGCTGATTATGCAAAGATATTAATGCCGGAAGATATATCTTCTATTATTAATAGCATTGATAAAAATCGTATTTATGAAAATATTTCTGATCAAACCCGCTTTAACAGGGCATTTTATGCTCACGATAAACTGTTTACCAGAGCTTATGACAATTTGATGCAAAAGGTTAAAAATAAAGACAAAACTGCTATAAGCTTATATAAAGAATTTGATGAATTTAAACAAAAAGAGCAGAGCTGGCTTGAAAGCGATGCTTTATTTGACCACTTTAAAAAGAAGTTTTCAATGGATGAAAATTTCTTTGAATGGCCGGAAATGAACCGAAATTTAATGCTGTATTTAAATGATGTTGATTCCCCCCAGCATGATGATGCATTGGATTATGTGAACAAAATACATAAAAAACATAACAGAGAGCTTGAAATATATAAATTCGAACAATTTATTCTGGACAAACAGGAACGTGAATTTATAAAAGAAAATCCTGATAAGTTAAACTATATTTCCGATGCAATTATAGGCTTTTCGCTTGCTGACTACTGGGCCAATCAGGATGCATTTTTAAAAGATTATCGTGTAGGCACGCCATACGGAGGTGAAGGCAGAAGTATAGGCGGTGGTACTATCTGGGGCGAAAACCAGACCTGGGATATTCCCGTTCTTGATCCCAAAAAGCTTTTTGTTAAAGATAATGACGGTAATATTATAGGACTGGGAATTGCAGGAAAAATCATAAAAAATAAATTTGAAAGACTTCTTGATACTTATCAAAATATCAGAATTGACCATGTAATAGGACTTATTGACCCCTGGATTTATAACAAAAATAATGTAGAAATACGCCATGGCCGATATCCAGACGAGGGTAATGACAAACCGGAACACATTGTATACAAAAATGCCCATGGTGCAAATATAAGCCTTATGGGTAAAGAATCTGCATATAATGCAGGCAGGCAAGGCTGGGACTGGTATACGACACAGGAAATCAACGAAGAAATATCTAAAATGCCGAATGTTGATCCAGATGGAGATTATGCAAAGATTCTGGATGAAATTTTGCTCCCTCTATTTGAAGAAAAGGGCTTAAAAATAGATGATATAGTTTGGGAAAGCCTTGGCTGCAATACAAAAAAATTCGATGAAGTGTATAAAAAGAAAGAACGCCCGCTTCCGGATATAAGTTCATCTTATCAGTATCAGCTGCAATATAGACCTCAAAAAGACTGGATGATGATTGGCAGCCACGATCACAGTCCTTTTGCTCAGATTTGTACGGATGATTTTTATAGAGAAAAAGCAGGAACCGGTAATATAATGGACGGCGCATATCTTATCGGAAATTTATATCCAGAACTCACAAATGGAAAAAGACAGGAATTAATAGACAACCTTAATTGGGACAGACGATTAAGAGTAAAAACAAAATACGAAGAACTACTGCGTTTTGGTAAAAAAATACAGTTTACATTTATGGACTTTTTCGGCTTAGACAAGACCTACAATTATGCCGGTACACAGAATGCTGAAAACTGGAAACTAAGATTGAAAAAAGATTATCAAAAAGATTACTACGACAAATTAACCTGGACAAACGGAGATAAGGGTGTTTTTAACGTTCCTGTAAATATGCCTGAACATCTGAGAAATGCAGTTAAATCCAAAATTTTGACAGAAGGCGGTAAGCTTGAGGAACAGCAAAAACTTCTTGATGATTTGGAATACTGTGATAAAAATATTCTTAAAGAAAAAGAATAATCGCCGGCATTAGTAATATTATACAGTTAAATATTAATGATGATTAATCAGAAGTTAAACAGCAAACCTGAAGTGTACAATATCTCCGTCTTGTACAACATAATCTTTGCCCTCAAGACGTGTTAGCCCTTTGTCTTTTGCAGCAGCATAGGAACCGCACGCAACAAAATCATCATAGCTTGTGACTTCTGCTCTGATAAACCCCTTTTCAAAATCCGTATGGATTACGCCTGCTGCCTGAGGTGCTTTGGCTCCTGCAGGGATTGTCCAGGCTTTTACTTCCATTTCTCCGGCTGTAATAAATGTTCTTAAATCCAAAAGTCTGTATACGGATTTTATCATTCTTTCTATGCCGGAATTTTCTACACCCAGCTCAGCAAGGTAGTCTTTTTTCTCTTCTTCACCGAGTTCAGATAACTCTGCCTCGATTTTAGCAGAAATAACTACAACATCAGCATTGTGTGTCTTTGCGTATTCTTTTACTCTGTTTACATAATCATTTCCTGCTGCCAAATCTGTTTCTGACACATTTGCTGCATAAATAACAGGTTTGGTAGTCATAAGATGCATAAACTTAATAAAATGCTGTTCATCTTCGTCAAAATTGTCTTTTACATTGATAAATTTCCCATCTTCCAGAAGTTTTAAAAGTTTTTCTACAACCGCCAATTCCGCAATTGCGTCTTTATCCCCTGTTTTCGCTACTTTAGAAAGCCTTTGCTGGCGTTTTTCAAGACTTGCCATATCTGCTAACGCAAGTTCAGTATTGATAGTTTCAATATCGTCAATAGGGTCAACCTTGCCTGTAACGTGTATTGTGTTCGGGTCGTCAAAACATCTTACAACCTCAATAATTGCATCAGTTTCTCTGATATTTGCAAGAAACTGGTTTCCTAGCCCTTCACCTTTGCTTGCACCTTTAACAAGACCTGCAATATCTACGAATTCTATTGCCGTAGGTACAATTTTTGCAGCTTTAACCATAGGCTGAAGTACCGACAATCTTTCATCGGGAACAGTAACTACTCCTATATTCGGCTCTATTGTACAAAACGGATAATTTGCGCTCTGTGCATTTGCCGTTGATGTAAGTGCATTAAATAATGTTGATTTTCCTACATTCGGTAGTCCTACAATCCCTGCTCGTAACAATTTTTTAATCCTCGTTTGTGTACTCTTACCTTATATGCTACAAAAAAAACATAGTGTTTACAATGTTGTTAATTTGGATAAATATTGTCCGAAAAAATTCGTGATAATAAGATCCCTGTTAAAATAATTGACTATAATTTTCAATAAAGAACCTGCTACATAAAAGCAACTAAAGGCTGCTTTTATGAGTAGTGTAAATATAAAAGAGAACTCGCGCTAAAAAAGTAAACAGTAGTGAGCCTGTCATTATAAATTGCCTAAAATTACTACTTGAAATCTGTTTTTTATGATTTACACTTATTGCGTAAACATTAATAACATTAGATAGCGCAAGAAATATGGCTTTCATTCAAAAACTATGTGAAAGGCTTGGACAAAATAACAAGCCTATATATACTGTTCTGGCAATAGCTTGCGGTAAAGGCACGGTAAGACCGATTTTGAGTATTACAGATAAAAAAGAATCGCCTGATGCAAGGAAGTATGCCGCACTGAGAGAACTTATGACAGAGTTTATCGGTGTTCCGACGACTATGACTCTCGGGCTTATCGGTGAAAGCTTTGCTGGTTTGTTTGCAAAAAAAGGTTCGGCTAAGTATAAAAATGCAAATTCTGTACTGTCATTTCTTGGTATTTGTCTCGCTGCCGGATATTTTGTACCAAAGTTTTGTAACATCGGTATGCCTCCGGTTATGAAAAAACTTATGCCGAACTATGACCCAAATGCTTCTTTACCCGTACAAAATCAGCCATTAAAAGTACGCAACAACACAGATAAAAATTCTAATTATTACAATATTTACCACACAAAAGTAAACTCTCCATATTTCAGAGCAGGAATGAAGGTGTAAATTATGAATGTTACTTCGGCTCAAAAAGCATTAATAAAAATCAGAAATGTAGTTGCAAATCCAAAGGCAGCAGAATTTGCAAGAAATACTGTATGTGCAATTTCAGTCGAAACAACACTGAAAGCGGCAGGACGTCCAGCTTTTATCTATTATGACAAACACGCAAATAAACAGTCTAAAAAATATGCAGCAACAAAAGAATTCTTGTATCAGTCATTTTGTCTTGGTTTGTATTTAAGTCTTATAAATAAATTTAAAAAAGTTACTTATGGCATTGTGAGCAAAAAGCTTGCGCAAAATAATCCTGAAAATAAAAGGAAACTTGATTTATACGATAATTTTCAAGCAAAAATTTCACAGGCTAAAGATAAAACTGCAAAAAACAAATTAGAAGCCCAGTTGAGCCACCTTTTGCATACAAATAAAGATTATCATTTTGGGAAAGGTGTAAGAGAATTTAGCTCAATTGTAGCAACAGTATTTATACTGGCGCTTTGTGCTCCGATATCTTCTCAGATAATTCTTCATCCTGTTATGGACTTGATATTTAAAGATAAAAAACACAAAGATAACATTTCCGATAAAAAAGATTGACTGATAGCTGCTATCAAGAGTTAAACTAAATACATAATATTGAATTTATGGAGTTTAATATGAAAAAGTTATTATGTATTTTAGCTTTAGCGGTATTTTGTACAGGAGGTAGAGTTATGGCAGATGAATTACAACAGCCTTTTGAAAAAGGCGATATAAATCCTTATAACAAATTTTTTACAGGCACCACTTATCTTACAAGATTGAGTGAAAATGATAAGGTCTGGAACTCATCTATTGCAAATGTTACTTTTGAACCGGCAGCAAGGACAAACTGGCACAAGCATTCCGGAGGACAGATTCTTCTTGTTACGGCAGGAAAAGGCTATTACAAAGAGAAAGGACAGCCGATTCGGGAATTGAAAAAAGGTGATGTTGTAAGAATTCCTCTGGATGTGGAACACTGGCACGGTGCAGCACCTGATTGCTGGTTTGCACATATTTCAATAGAAACAAATATTCCCAATAATGAAACTACCTGGCTTGAGCCTGTAACAGACGAACAATACAACAACGAGGTAAAATAAAAATGGCAAAAAAGGTATTGGTTATATCATCTAGCCCGCGCAGGGGCGGAAATTCGGATACACTGTGCGACCATTTTATTAATGGTGCAGCAGAAAGCGGGCATAAAGCGGAAAAGATATTCTTGAAAGACAAAAAAATTAACTATTGTACAGGCTGCGGTTTGTGCAATACTAATGGCTATACAGCATGCTCTCAGGCTGATGACATGAAAGAAATTTTAGAAAAAATTATAGACTCTGATGTCATAGTTATGGCAACACCTGTGTATTTCTATACAATGTGCGGACAAATGAAAACATTTATAGACAGATTCTGCAGCAGGTATACGCACATCGTTGATAAAGATTTTTATTTTATAATTACTGCCGCAGATGATAATAAAGATGCTCTTGAGCGTACAGCAGAAGAATTCAGAGGACTTCTTAACTGTCTTGGAAACTGCAAAGAAAAAGGTATTCTATACGGCGCAGGTGTCTGGAATAAAGGAGAGGTGGACTCTACGTCTCTTCCTCAACAGGCATTTGATATGGGCAAGTCTGTATAATTCAGGAGGATTTTTATGAAAAATCTCCTAATTGTATTTTTATTATTACTTTTTTCTACCGTATCTGTGCAAGCTATGGAAAAAGTTAAATATGAGGGCGGTATTATGAATGAAGAATTAAAAATAACGGATCCTGATTTTTATGAAATTGCCAATAATTTTATTTATGAAGAAGCGGCAAAAGTCGGCAATTTAAGCATTAAAGAGCAGGAGTTGATAAGAATAGTTGTACTTACAATAAATCAACAGCCGGATTCATTAAAGAACTGTGTAAAAGAAGCGTTAAAAAACGGAGTCACTCCGATTGAAATAAAAGAAGCCGTATATCAAACAGCGCCATATGCCGGAATTTCAAGAGCAGAAACAGCGTTAAAAGCAATTAATGAGGTATTTAAAGATTATGGAATAAAACTTCCCATAGAAAGCCAGAAGACTACATCTTCCGACAATAGATACGATAAAGGTCTGGCTGTTCAGGTGGAAATTTTTGGCGAAGGTATGAAATCTAAAAAAGCGGAGGCTAAAGAAGGTCAAAAACATATTCCTGAATTTTTATCAGATTACTGTTTCGGTGATTTTTATACAAGGACAGGACTAGATTTAAAAGAACGTGAACTCTTGACGCTCTGTATGCTTGTTGCGCTAGGTGATACAGAAGGTCAAATAAAAGCACATATTCAAGGGAATCTGAAAGTAGGTAATAATAAAGATACAATGACAGCCGCAATTGCACAGTGTCTGCCTTTTATAGGCTTTCCAAGAACACTGAATGCAATGACTTATTTAAACGAAACAGCCAAATAATAATTTATAGACTATTGTAAAAGAACACATGGTTTGATTATTTGTTCCACATGGTTTGATTTTTTTCGGCAAGTTATGTAAAAGTAGCAAATTTAAATTTTAGAGTTTTTAATATACTATAATAAATAAATTTATTTTGAAGGATATTGCACAAAGTATAAATGAAAGTAGATATAGTAAGAACTGACCCAAATATAAATTTTAAGGCAAATTTTTTCTTAGTTAAAAAATACGGTCAAGATTCCGGTATATACATAAGTACGGATAATTCTGAAAACCTTGGTTCTCATCCTGTACTCCAGACAGAGAATAAGCAAATTCCAATGGTCTATGACGGCAAATATTATACGACAGAATATAATATTTACGATACTTACAAATATAAAATAAAATACGAAGATACAGGTAAATACAAAAATAACGGAAAAGAAAAATATTTTATACCGGAAAAATTACGTGCACTTACAAAACAAATGAAAAAAACTCCAAATTTAGTTTTATCAGAAGGTTCAGCCCAGGGGAAACTTGTTCAAGCCAAAAATATTGATGATACACTTTTAAAATCAAAAGAGCCGTTAATTATAATTTGCGACAATGATGAAGAATTGGAGAAATGTTATAAGTACTTTAATCGAACAAACGGGATAATATTAAAATCCGGCACTGCCGACTTGTTATCCCATTTCGCAGCACTGTGCAGGGATTATTTTTCTTTTGGAATGCTGGTTACAGACAAAAAGATATTAAATGATTTGAATAATCTGGAAGGAAAATTTATTTTCATCTCCAATGAAAATGAAAATATTGAATATAAACCAATAGAAAAAATTATTAAAAGCAATTCCAAAACAAATACTATTGAAATTCCACAAATGAGAAAAGTAGATAGAATTTTATCACTTGATGAATGTGAAAAAGATACAGTCGGAAACAAAGCCTATAATCTTAAACTGATGAAAGATTTAGTCAAAGAAAGAAAGCTGAAAGATGTAATTATTCCGAATGCTTTTGTTTTACCTTCCGGATATTTAGAAAAGGTTGAAAATATAATTGCAGAAAACCCTGATAACCTATGGCATGATAATAAAATTCTTGATGAAATAAAAGACTATGCCTCAAAAATCATTACACAGCGGAATGTTATGGTGCGTTCAGCATTTAACGGCGAAGATTTAGAAGGTTATTCCGCTGCCGGATTATATGATTCACACCCTCAAGATACTAAAGACTTAGTATTATATAATATTTATCAAGTAATGAATTCAAAAAATAAACCAATCGCGGTCAAATCACGAGAGAAACATAACATTCCTGACGATTTAATAAAACCGAGTGTAATAATACAAGACCGTATTATTTCGGATTATTCATTTACTACATACAC
>CASFNW010000044.1 GCA_949296245.1 uncultured bacterium | reverse complement strand
CGCTCTTGGATTATTGCTTCACGCCTTCAAGCCGTTCGCTTTATTTTGTTTTCACAAAATATCCGCTCACTTTTTCGGCGTTTCTTCGAGTTTCGGGCTCTGCCTTCACTCTGCGCAAAATCCGATGCATAATAAAATATTATCAATATATACAATTTTTAGACTTTAGCAAAAATATATTTAATGCCTAATCATCGTTCTTATATTCAATATCCAGGCCTTTTATTATTATATCAAGGGGAATTTCAAGACCTTTAGCATATTTTATGAGAGTGGAAAACTTTGTGTCAACAAGCCCGTTTTCTACACGGCTGACAGTAGCTGTTGTGAGGTCATTTTCATAAGCAAAAATATTCAAAGATTTATTTTGCTTTAGTCTTAATGACTTAAGGGAGTTGCCCAAAAGCTTTATAATATCCTTCTCATATTGTTCCATATACGTAATTATATTTATTCTAAAATCTAACATATTACATATATGTAATTTCCGTTTAGGAGAATAAGCGTAATTTGACTAAAAACAAAAACAGAGGGAATTTCCCTCTGTTTTATATTGTTTATTCCTTTTATTCAGAATTAAAACGATTACATCATACCGCCCATTCCGCCGCCCATAGGAGGCATTTGAGGTGCTTCCGGTTTTGGAATATCTACAACGGCAGCTTCTGTAGTCAACAACATAGAAGCTACTGATACAGCGTTTTCCAATACTGAACGTGTAACCTTTGCAGGATCTACGATACCTGCTTTGAACATATCAACATAAGTATTTGTTAAAGCATCAAAACCTTCTGATTCAGGCAGTTTTTTAACTTCTTCAACAACTACATCGCCTTTTTCGCCGGCATTGTCAGCGATTTGTTTAAGAGGAATATGTAAAGCATCGAGAAGGATTCTAAATCCTACTTTTTCGTCATCGCTGTCAAATTGAGCTGTTTCTAAGTATTTAGTCATATCCTGCATTACTCTGATAAGGGCAACACCGCCGCCGGGTACAATACCTTCTTCTTTAGCAGCTCTTGTAGCGTTCAGCGCATCTTCGATTCTCAATTTTCTTTCTTTTAATTCAACCTCACTGGCTGCACCAACTTCGATAACAGCTACTCCTCCTGAAAGTTTTGCAAGTCTTTCCTGCAATTTTTCTTTGTCATAAGAAGAATCGGAAGATTCAATCTGTTTTTTGATTAATTTAATTCTGTCTGCAACCTGTGCTTTTGTCTCGTCACCGACAACGATTGTTGTATTGTCTTTTGTAACGGTAACACGTTTTGCACGACCTAACATTTGGACTGTAACATTTTCAAGTTTAATGCCGAGTTCTTCGGTAAACATCTGACCGCCTGTCAATACAGCGATATCTTCAAGCATTGCTTTTCTTCTGTCGCCGAATCCGGGAGCCTTAACAGCCACAGCTCTTAAAACTTTTCTCATTGTATTTACAACCAGTGTTGCAAGAGCTTCACCCTCAACATCTTCCGCAACCAGCAATAGTGAACGTCCGTCACGTGCAACCTGTTCTAAGATAGGTACAAGGTCTGAAATCAAATTGATTTTTTTGTTTACACAAAGAACATAAGCATCTTCCAACACAGCTTCCATTCTTTCAGCATCAGTAACAAAGTAAGGTGAAATGTAGCCTTTATCAAACTGCATACCTTCTACAACTTTGAGGTTTGTGCCGAAAGATTTTGATTCTTCTACAGTGATAACACCGTCTGTACCTACTTTTTCCATAGCATCAGCTATCAAATCACCGATTTGCGCATTGTTGCCTGCAGAAATTGTAGCAACCTGAGCAAGTTTGTCTTTTGAATCAACCGACTGTGACATTTTTTTGATTTTTTCAACAGCCATTTCAACACCCTTGTCCATACCGCGTTTCATACCGATAGGGTTAGCACCTGCTGTAAGGTTTCTCAAACCTTCGCGTACGATTGCCTGAGCAAGTACGGAGGCTGTTGTTGTACCGTCGCCTGCTACATCGTTTGTTTTTGAAGAGACTTCTTTAAGAAGCTGTGCGCCTGCGTTTTCCAGTCCGTCTTCAAGTTCGATTTCTTTTGCAATAGTTACACCGTCGTTAACGATTTGCGGTGCGCCGAATTTCTTTTCTAAAATAACATTACGGCCTTTTGGTCCCAGTGTTACTTTTACTGCATCGGCAACTGCATCTATGCCTTTGAGAAGGCTTTTTCTAGCCTCTTCGTTAAATACAATTTTTTTAGCCATTTTATTTTCTCCTTGTGAATAATTTTTAATCTATTTCCGCCTGTGCAATCAAAGATTGCTTAATTTCGTGAAAAAAGTAATTTCTATACGGCACGCAGAAAATTCCTTTCTGACTTAGCCTCCCTCCATCGTAACGATTCTCAATCGTTCCTCCGGAGTCCTTGGCAGTCTGGAACGGTTACGGCTTTTTGTCCTTCACCTGAGTGAACTCCGTCAAGCCTTCACACACCTTAGTTTATTCAAGAACGCCTAAAACATCTTTAACAGACATAATTTTTAAAACTTCATCGTTCATTTTTACGTCTGTACCGGCATATTTTGCAAACAGAACAACATCGCCTGTTTTTACTTCCATTTCTTCTCTTTTTCCGTCTTCAAGAGTTTTACCCGGGCCTACTGCAATAACTTCACCTTTTTGAGGTTTTTCTTTTGCAGAGTCGGGAATAAAAATTCCGCCTTCGGTTTTTTCTGTATCTTCAATAACTTTGATTACTATCTTGTCTCCTAAAGGTCTGATTGACATAGATTCCTCCTTTTTATTTATGTGTATACCAATTTATCTACAAACTTACTATTCTTTTATACCATTTTGTTTTGCAAATTTTTCAAATATTAATGAAAAATTAATAATTCATACAGCCGGCTATTTTTATGTGTTTCTGACTGTTTCAAAACTTGTCCGCGAAAAATTAGTGATAAGAAGAACTCTGTTGAAAACGATTGATTATCATCTAATTTTTAACAAAAGCAAACTAAGTCAGATACGAATTATATGCATACCTTATTATTTTATATCTGATTATTCTGACCAAAATAGCAGTTATACTTCTTTTCATAGCCTATTGTAGTTTTGGCGTCGTGACCAGGATAAACATCTATATTATCCTCGAGTTTAAATAATTTTTCTGTTATGGAATTGCTGAGTTGTGCAAAACTTCCACCCTCAAAATCAGTTCTGCCGACCGAAGTATAAAAAAGTGTATCACCGGAGAACAAACTGCTGCCTGTCAAAAAGCACACGCTGCCAGGAGTATGACCGGGTGTATGTATGACTTTTATCTCATTATCACCTATTTTAAATATATCTTTTTCCGTAAAAGTCTTTACATTTTGAGGCGGAAGCCCGTTATTTACAAACCCGAAACGCTCAAGCTGTTTTGGCAGATTTTCAACGAGAATTTTATCATTTTCATGTATATAAACATCAACGCCCGATACATCCTGTGCATCTTTTTCTCCGAGAATATGATCAAAGTGCCCGTGAGTATTCAAAATATACTGCAATTTTGCATTATAATTTTCAATTTCGTCAAAAAGCGTATGATAATCCCCGCCCAAATCAATAATAACAGCTTCTTTTGACAGTTCATCAATAAGCAGATAAGAATTTGTACCGATTAAACCGAGCGGAAAAGTTTTTATAATCATTAAATAACCTTTATAAAACTGAATATTTAACGATTATACCATATAATCGGCTGATTTTTTATTTGCTTCAATCTCGGCCTGCTGGGCAGGTGTTCTTTTATCTTCGGGAATATTTTCCAGCTGTTTTATTCTTTTTTCAACAAAATATGCCTTTATTTTTTCAAAAAGACCATTTTGTTTATCTTGTACAGATTCAATATTTTGTCTGCCTTCATCTTCCACATCGCTCACTTTGACGCTTGCAACAGGCGGAACATTTGTTTTTGTCTGCCAGTTTTGGGAAGGAAAAGGAATTTTAGATACAAGACCGGATTCTAAAGACATACAACACCTTTCAAAATTCTAAATATATTTTATGTAATTATAAACCCAAAACATGATTTTTTTTGCTAGCAAATGCGTTAATCTAAAGTTTAGTAAACAATTCGATAAATATTGTTTTGTAAGCTATTATATAAGTGGGAAAGAGTGTTTAAAATAAAATGAATCTAGGCGCATTAGCAAGCTTACTCAAGAATAACGATATTATCATGGCAATAGGTATTGTCATAATCGTTGCTATGATGATTATCCCGCTGCCGCCAATGCTGCTGGATATACTCTTAACTTTGAATATTTCTCTTTCCGTAATAATTCTGCTGGTTTGCTTGTTTGTAAAAGAGCCTCTTGAGTATTCCTCTTTCCCGATTATACTTCTTGTGGCTACGATTTTTCGTCTCGGTTTGAACGTAAGTTCTACCAGATTAATTCTTTTGCACGGTTCTGCCGGTGAGGTTATTAACGCCTTCGGACAATTTGTTGTGGGCGGCAACTACATTGTCGGTTTTATTATCTTTATTCTGCTTGTTGTTATCAACTTTATGGTAATCACAGGCGGTGCAACAAGAGTTGCGGAAGTATCAGCAAGGTTTACATTAGACAGTATGCCCGGTAAACAGCTTTCTATAGACGCGGATTTGAACTCGGGTTTGATTAACGAGGATCAGGCAAAAGCAAGAAGAAGAAAACTCGAAAGAGAAGCTGATTTCTACGGTACCATGGACGGTGCTTCAAAGTTTGTAAAAGGTGATGCCACAGCCGGTATCATCATCACTGTCGTAAACATTTTTGCAGGTATTGTAATCGGTTTGTGGCAGATGAAAATGGACATTATGACCGCATTAAACACCTTTACAATCCTGACTGTAGGCGACGGTCTTGTGTCACAGCTGCCGGCCCTTTTGATATCTTTTGCAACAGGTTTGATTGTTTCACGTGCAAGCGGTCAGGATGACTCATTGAGTGATGATATTAAAAGAGAAATGTTCTCAAACTATATTGTACTTGGTATAGTTGCATTTCTTTTATTCTTCCTCGGGCTTGTTCCCGGTATGCCGACAATACCATTTATTCTTGTGTCAGCTACGCTCGGATGGCTTTCATACAACAAAAGTAAGGAAGCAAAAGCCAAAAAAGAAGAAGCAGCAAAAACACAATCCGAGCAGCAAGACGGCACCCCAGGTGCTCCGGGTGCACCAGGTCAGGGCGGCAAGGCTGCAAAGAAAAAGAAAAAAGCTTCAAGAGAAAGTGTCATGGAGCTTTTGAATGTAGAAACAATAGAAATGGAAATAGGCTACAGGCTTGTACCGCTGCTTGATGCAGAACAGGGCGGAGACCTGCTTGAAAGAATTGCCCAGATAAGACGCCAGACCGCTCTGGATTTGGGTATTGTACTTCCTTCCATCCGTGTAAGAGACAACCTGCAGCTTCCGCCGAATAACTATCAGATAAAACTAAAAGGTGTACCGATAGAATCAGGCGAAGTATACCCTGACAGAAGTCTTGCGATGAATGCGGGAGGTTCTGATAATGATCTGGGCATAAACGGTATCAGTGCTATAGAGCCTGCATTTGGTCTGCCTGCAATCTGGGTTGAAGAAAAAGACAGAGAAATAGCAGAAAACTATGGTTACACGGTGGTAAGCCCTTCTGCCGTTATTTCCACACACCTGACGGAAGTTATTAAGAAAAATGCTGCAGAAATAGTTTCCCGTGCGGATATACAGCAGCTTATTGATAATTTGAAAAAAGAAGTTTCGGAAGAATATGTGACAGACCTTATGAAAGATTTGTCCGTGGCAGAAGTTCAGCAGATAGTATACAATCTCTTAAAAGAAAGAGTATCCGTAAGAGATTTGAAAACTATTCTGGAAGTATTGAGCCTGCAGTCACGTGTAAGCAAAAACGCAGATTACCTGACAGAACAGGTCAGACAGGCTCTCTCAAGAAGTATCTGCAAGCAAAATCTTGCAGACACAGGCGAACTGCTTGCAGTAACACTTGACCCTGAGGTAGAAAACACAATAGCTCAAGGCGTAAGCCCTGACGGTTCAAGTCTGACATTGAATCCCGAATTTACGAGAAAACTTTTGGATACACTTAACTATGAACTGGAAAAAGCTATTTCCTCCTCGGGAAATCAGCCTGTTCTTTTATGTTCATCTCCTATCAGGCTGCCTTTCAGACGCTTGATTGAAAGAACATATCCGCAAATTGCCGTTATGTCGTATAATGAAATAAGCAACAATGTAAAAGCAAAATCCATCGGTGTGATAAGAGTTGCACCTACAATGGTATAAAACAAGGAAGAGAAGTATGAAGAATTTGATAAAAAATAATCAAAAAGTTTACATGATTCCAAAAGATATACAAGGCGGTCTGTCTTCCGCAATTAATAAAATTGTTGGATCCACAATAGAAATGGATATAAAAAAAGATGATATGAAATACTACAGCCTCGGCGATGTGGTGGAAATGTTTACTGTGATTGACGACGGTATACTTTATTTTAAGCCAAGAGTTGTAGAAATTGATAAGGGGCAAAATACAATTAAAGTTGAATTTGATAAAGCAAAATACGACCAGCTTCAAAGAAGAGAATACACAAGAATTGATTTTAAAAATGAATTTACACTAAAAAGTGAAGATAAATCTTATGTATGCTCTTGTATTGATTTGAGTGCCGGAGGTATGAAATTTGAAACAGAAGCGGATTTAAAATGTTCTCAAGATTACGAAATAGAATTTTCTCTCGAGAGTAAAATTCCTATTGAGTGCTTCTTTAGACCAATAAGAATAGACAAAAAAAAGGGAAGAAGCAAAGTCAAAAAAAATATTGTATCCGGACGATTTATTGCACTCAAAAATATTGATAAAATTGCTATTGTCCAGTTTTGTTTCAAAAAACAAATGGAAAATAAAAACAAATAAACGGACAAAGATATGGGAACAACTAACAGCAAAAAATATGCACTAAAAATTAGCGGTATGCTGGCAAGTCTGACAGCTTTTTTGTGCACAACGCTTATTTTTTTCAATGCGGAAATAATCACTCTTTCTACGCTTTTGTATGCACTTAGTATTATAGTTCCCGCAACATTGATAGTAGGTTATCTGGGGTTTCAAATCGGGAAGATTTTTGACAGTACAAAGAAAAAAAATAAGTTAAACAGATTTTTAAAATAAAATCAGGATAAAATAATGGAAAAGAAAAATACAAATTTAAAATTTAAAACTAAATTAAGCACACAGTTTGCTGCATTTACCACAATGCTTATTGCAACTACGGTATTTTTCATTGCGTGGTATGCAATTTCTACGGTTAATAATCTTGCACAGCAGATAACAGCACAATCTAAAGACTTGAATGATTCTATTTCAATTACACTTTTTCAAAATTTAAGCGAAGCAATTGATACTCACAATTATGATGAAGTTAAAAAATCAGCACAAAAAATGGTAGACAGCAATATCGTTGCAACTGTTGTAATAAAAGATGCAAAAACAAAAGCAACTCTTCTTTCAACAACACCGAGCGAAAAACTAAAAGCAGTATTTACGGAAAACAAAATTTCCACAAAATCACTGCAAAAGAAAAAACCCATAACAGAAGCCATATACAGACAATCTGTTATAAAAGACGGTAAAATAATAGAACTCGGATTTTATAATGAGCCTATTACAAAAATTTATCTGGACATGCTCAGAGACAATATACTTGCAATGGTTTTTATCTTTATATTCCTCGGGTTCTTCCTTTCCAACCTAATTGCCGGAATTCTGATAAAACCTATAAATATATTAATTAAAAGTTTGGACGATTTTGCAAAAGGGAATTTTTCACACCGTCTTGAAGAATCCAATTATCTTGAAATAAACCGTCTTATTCGTTCTTATAACGAGATGGCGGAATCACTGGAAAAACTCTACCAATCATTGGAACAACAGGTAAAAGACAGAACAAAAGAATTGGAAGCCGCATACTCAGAGCTTAAGAGTACGCAGGCAATGATGGTGCATTCTGAGAAAATGAAATCCTTAGGCGAACTTGTTGCCGGTATCACACACGAAATAAACAATCCCGTAAACTTTATATACGGAAACCTTATACATCTTAAAAACTATACAGCCGATATGATGTCCGTAATAGATACGTATACGGAATTTGACAGTGATTTGACAGAAGAACATAAACAAAAAGTCAAAGAACTGAAAGAAGAAATAGACCTTGAGTTTTTAAAAGATGACCTGCCCGAGCTTATAAGAAGCTGTCAGGAAGGTACAGAAAGAACAAAAAATATCGTACTTGACCTTAAAAACTTCTCCAGACTGGAAGAAGCCGTTATTAACAACGTAGATTTGCCAAAAGAAATTGATACAACTCTAAATATTCTTCATAATAAATTTAAAAACAAAATTACCGTTCATAAAGAATATCAGGAAAATATGCCCCATGTAGAAGGTTACGGAGGACAGCTTAATCAGGTATTTATGAACATACTGGACAATGCTGCTTTTGCAATAAAAGAAAAAGGCGATGTATGGATACGTTTAAAATCGGACGGAAACAGTGCTATAATTGAATTTGAAGATAACGGATGCGGTATGGACGAAAACACCCGTAAAAAAGTTTTTGACCCGTTTTTTACAACAAAAGAAGTCGGACAGGGTACGGGGCTTGGTATGGCAATAAGCTATAAAGTTATCAAAAATCATAAAGGTACAATTGACCTTGTATCAGAACCCGGTAAAGGCAGCAAATTTACAATTACATTACCTTTAAAAATGACTTTGGCAGAACAAAAATAAAGCGGAAAAAAGAATGGAAAATAATAAGTATACAATTTTGTTAGTTGATGATGAAGAAGATAATCTTGCACTTTTGTACAGGACTTTAAGAGGTACTTATAATCTGGACAAAACAACCTCTCCTTTACAGGCTCTTGAAATGCTAAAGCAAAGAGAATACGAGCTTGTTATCTCAGACCACAAAATGCCTGAAATGGACGGGGTGGAATTTTTAAAACAGGTGCAGCTCGGGCATCCGCAGGTTATGAGGATACTTTTGACAGCTTATTCCGATGCAAATATCCTGATTGATGCCATTAATTATGCAAAAATTTACAGATACATAAAAAAACCATATAATCCCGAAGAATTGCAGCTTATTGTGTCTGCTGCTCTTGAATACTATCAGTTAAAATATGACAATGATAAGCTTATTCAGGATTTAAAAGAACTCTTCTCCGGTACTATCAAAGCCATTATGGAAGCACTGGACGCAAAAGATTCGTTTACCTCCGGAAGAAGCAAACGAATTACCTACTATTCAATTATTATTGCAAAAAAACTGGGACTTTCTTCTATAGACACGGGAAAAGTGGAACTCGCAGGCATGCTGCATGATATAGGCATGATAGGCGTGTCTGACGAAATTTTGTACAAAATTGATGCACTTTCTCAGGAAGAATACGATGAAATTAAAAAACATATTACATACAGTGTAAAAATTTTAGAAGACATAAAACAGCTTAAAGATGTTGTTGAAATAATAAAATACCATCACGAAAAATTTGACGGTACGGGTTATCCTCATGGAATAAGAGGAGAAGAAATACCTCTCGGCTCCAGAATTATCGCTGTTGCAGATGCTTTTGACAGTATAATTTCAAGCAGAGTGTACAGAAACGCTGTAAATATGAATGAAGCTCTTGAAAAAATAAAAAACGGTGCAGGTACGCAGTTTGACCCTGTTGTAGTAAAAGCTTTTGAAGAAAGTTTTGAAGAAATAGTAAAAACAGCGTCAGAAGATATGGTATCTGATAATCCGTAAAAAGATTGTATATATTACATAATTCGGTGACAAAAATTGTTATTTTTTGTTAGAAATAACTAAAAGTAATAATTAAAATATATATGTAGTGATAATATTTATTATGTAAAATTAAAAAGTTTTTTAATAAACAGCAGGGGGTACGGGGGCGGCACGCCCCTGTTGTAACCTTGGTTAGAAACAGTTGT
>CASFNW010000043.1 GCA_949296245.1 uncultured bacterium | reverse complement strand
CAAAAGCTTCGCTTTTGACTTAGCCTGCCTCTATTCGAAATCGACATTTAGTCAATTTCGAATAGAGTTCTTGGAACGAAAAAATGAAATATATGCTCTCAAATACTCAATATAAAAATTTTACATAATAAATATTATCAACACACAGTTATTGTAAAACAAATTACGTTATGTCTGATATTTTGCAATCAGTGAAGAATTAAAATTTTGTTGTCCTTTAGAAATTGTTCCTTTGGGATTTTTATCCAATATATCGAGCATTTTGTCTATTATATTTATTGCATCGTTTTTGCTAAAATTCATAGCTGTACTATATGACAAATCTTCTATTATTTCTTTTAGTTTAGTGAGCTGACTTTGTGCGTCTCTTTGCTGTAATAAATTACCGATGTCTGATATATCAGTATTGTTTAAGATATAATCCTTCATTTCAGAAACATTACCGCCATATACGCCATGTGAAATCATATTGTTCAGGTTAGCCTGTATGGCAAATCCGGCTCGGTTAAGAAACTCGTCCATTGTATAACAACAAGCATCTGATATAATTTTTAATTCTTCTTCATTTTTACAGCCGCGTTCCTTAAGATAAGCATTATAATTAGCTTCAAAATCAATATTAGCAAGCTCATCTGAGGATATTTTGTTATACATAATATAAGTAGCTTTAAAAGTGTCAAATGAAGTTACTAAACGAGTTTTCATTGCATTTCTTGAATCATCATTAGTTATATATGCATCTTTCGGCTCATTCCATGTTGTAAGACTCATCCCTTGGGTTAAGCAATAATTGCTACCTAAACACCCAATGATATTATTTGAAACAGTACAAGATTCAATACTATTTACCATTTTCTAATTTTCTTTTACCAAGCCTATTAATTAAGTAATATATAATATGCTACAAAAATAATAATCCTTTATTTGTTGTAAATAATATTAAAAAAGCCCCGTTATTTAATCATGTGTTGCATATGCAGCCTGCATTTGCACATAAATAACGGGGCTTAAAAGTATCTGTGTGCTATAAATTTTGAATTTCCAATGCAAGTGCATTCAGCCTGTTGAGCCACCCTTTGAGAAATATTTTTTGATTACCGTATTGTGCAAATTCTTCATATTTTGCACGGCGTGCTTCGATAAATTTGTCGGGATACTTCCACTGTGCTGCTTTTAAAAACTGATTTACCCTTGCTAAACCCATATTGACAGCTGTGTCAAAAGCCAGAACCGCAAATTTGGGAGACATTTTATTACATCCTGCTTTGAGCCAGTAGTTTGTATAATATATTTGCTCAACCTCCTGCTGTGTAATGTTTCTGACATCCCGTGACTGCAGCCCGAGACTTTTAAGCCAGGCATTATATGTGTTTTGCGTAATTCCTTTATTTGTTGCACCTCCTTTGTCATAAGGATTGTTGACATAACCGCCTTCCCACTTAAGAACAAATTTTAGTGCTCTTTTAAATAACTCATCCATTTATTACTCCTTAAAAACTAATTATTCGGATTCCCGTTCCAGTGCACAATACTTATCAGCAGAGTCTTGACATCATTGACATTTTTGTCAATCCTGTCTATCCTGTTTTCAAGACTCAAATGATTATCCCTGTATGTTTTGCCTGATACGTAATGGTCTGCAATATATTCTATTAAATCTGATTTAAGAGAATTCAGCTGTGCAGGTGTAACAAAAATCCTGTATTGAATAAAAAATATAACCGCCACAATAATTATGGGGGCATATTCCAAAAACTTTTCCATATATACCCCCAATCATTAATTGTATTTTTTAAAGCCCTGTACAAGATGCGAAAATTTGAGCCTGTGAGCCATAGACATTTCTTGTTTGTACTTTTCTGCTATATCTATTATTTTTTCAGCAATATCAACTGCTTTCTTGTAATCTTTTTTGTCTGATATAATATCTGTTTCAAGCTTATGCTCGGTTTCGGATTTTTTCCAGTCAAAAAATTTGGAAAGCAAATTCCCCAGAGCTGTAATTACAGTAGATAACATTATCCTTTGACCTCTGCATTTTTACTCTGTGAATGTTCATCAATGATAACGTTAATTAAGCCTATTACTCCTAATGCACAGGCAATAATGGCATCCGCAAGTTCAGGCTTTAATACCACTCCGAATGCTGCCAGTACGGAAAATAAACCTTTGTAAGTACTTGACTGATTCAGGTACTTCATTACGGTTTCAAAAATCTTATTCATCTATATCCTCACTTTCTGTTTCTGCTGTACTGCTGTTTGTTTCTGTATCTGCTGCACCGGCGCTGCCTTCATCTGCATCTGTCTGGGATGTGTAATCAATTTCTATGGCTTCAAGTTCTTCCATAGTTTGTGCAGTTTCAATAGCAGTATTAAAACTGCAATTCAGGGTTTCAATACGCCTTGTATTCAGGGTAACAAGCCCGGCAAACTCCATAAATTCAGCAATTGTTAATGTTACAGGCTTGTAGTTATAGTCAAACCAGTCAATTGTTGCTGCTTCGGCAATCGCTTGTGTCTGTGCTGCTATCATCTGCCCCATGATACGTACTGCAGCAAGCGTGTCGCAGTCAAAGAGTTCGCCTTTGTATGTAACGCCTGCTTTGAGTGCTGTATCATAGGCCGTTTTATTTTTGGCAAGTTTTATTTCTTTAGCTTTTGCAAGCTGTTCTGATTCATAATCAGGGTTTTTGACAGGCTGTCCGTCTTGCATAATTTCATCAGCTTCAAGCGCATATAATGCAGCATCTGTTTCTTCTATTTTTCTGGAATTATTGTGATTGTGCAGAACAATAAAATCTGCACGCTGTTTATCTGTGTATGGTTTTTGTAGTATATATGACATTTTTTTCTCCTTAATAAATGTATCCTTCTGCTCTCCAACCAACCGGAAATTCGTAAGAATCATTTATAAAAGAACAGGTAGTTGTTGTTTTAATTCCAACACCTGCTTTTCCGACTCTTCCGTTATTACTTGAAATAGCACAGCCTATAGCTAAATAATTTGTATCTACATATGGCTTTAATAATGCTGCAGTTACATTGCTGCTTCCGTTAGCTATTTGTCCGCCTTGCTCACACCATCCGTCAGAATAAACTCTGTACCATGATTTTCCGTTAGAGTAGGTCTCTGTAATATATGGCTTAGTGCAATTTGAAAGATTGGTATTTACTTTGTTGTCCATCTCGACTTGCACAGCTTGTACGTCATTCACTAAATTTTCAACATCTATTTCAGATTCATTAACTATAGTACTGCCTACTTTGTAATACAAAAGCTTATTACCTGACGGGGGCTGGACTGTATCAACCGTATCAGAGTAGAGCGGATTATATGCGGATGCATCAAAATAAACCTGCCCTCGCGGTGTACCGGCGTTGTATGTACCGCCTCCCCCGGAATATTCAGTAGTACCCCGAAATACTCCGGTTGGTGAGTTTTTATTTGGGTATGCTCGATAATCTTCATAATAGCCTTTTATATTAGGCAAACCCGGTGCATTGAAGTTGTTTACAATGTTAGTATCAGTTGTAAACTGATGGAACCATTTAGTACGCGGCAGATAGAATTGATTATTTGTTGAATCCATTATGTAAAAATCTGCGTTTCCTCTTTCATTAAATAAAACGTCAATTTGTGATTTACATGATATGTCTGCGATTAAATGTCCGTTTTGTGATTTTTTGTAATCAAAAGAGTAAATTATGGAATCAACATTAAATCCTAACTGCCCCAGTTCTCCGCCGCCACTTGAGGTTTGACCACTTGAAAAAACAAGACGATATTGTTTGTAAGCTGTATCTGTTGTAACAATAAAAGTTCTTGATTGTCCAAGCGTAAAAGTTTGTCCTGTTCTGGAATCTATTGTATCCCATTGCTCACCGTCGTTACTTGCTTTTAGAGTCCAAGCGCTCGGATATTCAGGATTGGTGGTACTATCAGCTTTTATAACATAACTTTTTATATATGTTTCTTTAGCGTAATTAATATTAAACCAGTAAGTATTCCAAGCACCAACACTTTTCATGGATACTCCGTTTATCAATGTATAAGCATCCGTATTTCCTCTGGAATCAGAAACCGTTATGCCGCCGGTTGTGTTTGATGTAAATGATGGTAAAACTATAGGTGTTGTTTTAACATAATTTAGTGTTTCTGTAGCATTTTCATATTCTGATTTTATTTGTGCAACAGCGTCAGGATAAGTGTTTGTAACCAAACTTCCCTGTAAAGCCCAACCTATTGCTTCTTCACCGGTTAATATGTGATCAAAGGCCATCATTGTAAAAAGAGGCATTGCGCTGCCTCCTCCTGAAGAATTATTGTATTTTAAATGCATTAAACATTCGTTTAATACATCGGTATTACAGTCAGATTCTCCTGAAACCGTGGGATTATCTGTCCATTCATATTCTTTTGTTTCGTCCATAAAAATCCTCTTTCTTTTTTACTAATAACCTTTTGCTCTCAAACTCAGCTTGCAGGTAGTAAGCTCTCCTGAATTTGTATAAGCTTTTATGTATGCGTAAGTATTTGTTTTTTCTGTTACAACGACATAAGCATTACTGTTATCATTTACCGTAGCAACAATAGACGGAGGATTGATAAAACTGTAATCAATTTTTAATCCTGCCGTATCTGTAATTTCAAGCTCCATATTCAAATCTCTGTCAGGTACATCAATATTTACAACAAAATTTTTCAATAAAATTTGAACTCCGTTGTAAGATTTTAACGTTACTCTGAATTTGCAATACCTGAATTTGTATGTACCTGTGTTAGCTGTTTTCCAGTCTGTAAATGTTACATTGTCATCAGAATACGCCCATTCAATAAGAACATCATTTTGTTCATCAGCGGAAATAAACTGATAATCAAAAGAGACAATACATTCCAGAATTGCACCTATATCATATACCTGACTAATGTATGTGCCGCTGTCGATAACAGCAGCACCCCACTTGCCGACATCCTGATAATAACCTGAGCGGCTGAGCCATTTTTCATCAAGATTATGCCATTTTATGTTTTGCTCTTTGAGCTTAATATTATTCCTGTAAACTCTTAAATTTTCATCAAAAATTCCTGTCATATTTTCAAGAATATTCAGCTTTACTATTTCATTAACAGCAGGAACACTATCTACAGAAACAATATCCAGAACAGCATTTTGCGAATAGTTGTATCCGTTAAATGCTTTTATCCAGAATCTGTATATTCCGTTTGACTTAATCTCACAGGTGTAGCTGTTTTCTTTAATTCTTGATTTTACAAGCGATGAATTCTCCCAGCTGTCGCCCATTCTGATTTCATAAGTATCTGTTTTGTCCTGATTCAATTCCCAGACAAAATTAAATAAATTGTTTGTCTGTACAACATTAAAACTCCTTACATCATCAGGATAAGCTGCTATATCATCAAGCTTGCTGACCAGTACTCTCGGTTCTTTGCTACCGAGCTCATCTGAGTAAAGCCTTTCATCATAAGTCCGCCAATTTATTGTATAAATTCCGGAAGCGTCATCGACTACACTTGTTATTTTGACTTTGTAATTTTCAAGACCCATTAAAAGACTGCTTATGGAAATAACATCACCCACTTCGATGTCATAGGCTCTGTAATCTGCTTGAAAGCTGCCAAAATACGGTTGTAAACGCTTTGAATTTACATAATACCAGGCAAGCCTAGACGCCTGATTGAAAGAAGTACAGCTGTAAATATTCACACTGTGTTCTATTGGCACACCGTCTGTATATTCCGGCAACTCAGCTGTAGCTTCCACTTTTTGCCATTCATGATCCGGCGAAACATATGTGCATTTTAGAATATCATAATGCTCTTCTTTTGGAATACATTCAAAAGTTTCCGTACCGTGTATAATATCCTCGTCGCTGAATACTTTACTTACGGACTCGGGTTTATCTATTTTAAACTGTAATTTCCCGTCTTTTAAGAAAAGCCCGCCCCTGCAGGAACGGTAGATTTCATCTATCAAAGTTCTTGCAGAAGTCTGTGAATCAAATATCATATTGAAGGTAAATCTTGGGACTTTGTCTATGAACTCGTTTCCGTCATCATCAAAATGAATATAATCAACAAGCTCGTCACAGTATGCAGCGGACTCAATAAAACTGTCTAAATCCAGAAGCTCGTCTATCAAATCATCGCTGATTTCACCGTAATTATTGATACCAAGCCCCAGCCCGTTGTAGCAGGTTAAAAAATCAAACATTACCCACGCAGGGTTTTCGGAATATTTGATTTCATATTCGTATCTGTTTTTGTATACTCTGATTTTACGCCCTTTTACAATAGCTGTGAGATTGTAATTTACGTCTATTTTCTGAGTTCTCGGGACACTTATGGCAACATAAGCCACATTTTTTAAAGAGCCTACTTTTTCGGCTCTTTCGCTTTGATTGCTGCCGCCTACGATAGAGTCTACTTCTTGAGAAGAAGTACCGTAGTATTTTTTTATACTGATGCCTGCAATTTCATTTTCCGGTATGTCGTTTAATTTTATATCGGAAATTTCACAGATTTCGCCTTCCGCAAACGCAATGATTCTCTTTATTGTGACCTGACCGTTTTCATCCTGCCATATTCTGTTTCCGGCAAGCTTACAGGTGCCGTATAAAAGAGGAATCGGCAGATTCTGGTCAGTTTGCGTTTGTAAAATCCCGTCGTAAGTTGCTGAATTCAGTGCATTATTTTTTTTCTTGGTCATAGACAAAGCCACACCGCCGTATATTACTAAAGCAGCAATATTTCCTGCTATAACCGCTACACCGCCGGCAATTGCACCGGTAAAACCCATTAATGCGCTGACACTTACAAATGCAGCTGATAATATTGTTGATAACATCTATACCACCCTAAAACATTTAAATTCTTTAAAAATCTTCAATCGACCTATTTGAAGAGTGTGTTCCCTAAATACATGAATAATTTTGTTAAATTCAAAATAAACCGCGATGTGCAATTCATTCCTGTATCGGGTTACAATAATATCTCCTGCTTGAAGTTCAACAGGAGATATTTCTCTGCAATGCTTTTTTATTTTTGATAAGCCGTAAAAATAATTTTTGTCATCATTCTCACTTCTTAACTTATATCTTGGCTTTTCAGGATATAAAAACTGAACAGGATAAAAGCAGCCCTGATATGTACCGTCTTCATTAAACATTTCATAAGGCCGTCCTATCTGTTCCAGCAGAGCTTTGATTTTTTCTTTCATTTGTACTCCTTTCTTTGCATAACAAAATCGGCACTTTTTAATTTTTAAGCGCCAGTTTTGTTTTTATATGAATTTTTGGGAAATGTATAATTAGTTTAAGGATGACAATATTGTTTTTTATATCTTGGATTATTGGCTGCACGAGAAAAATTGCCCGGAATTATCCCATCCTCATAACAATATCACTCAATGCTCTCAATGCATTTTGACCTACAAGAACTTCGGGTTTTGGCTTTTCATTTATTGTCTCTCTTATCCGGGCATACTTATACAAAACAGCAAAGTATTTTCGAGGTGTTGCAGACCAAAAATCACTGTCACTCCATCCCCAAAAACACAATGCTGTAGTGTATGCTCCAAGCCAGTCAAAATTTTCCGGCGCTGAATTATCCTCTATTTCTTCTTTTTTTTAAAGTCTGGTTTTTTCCGGCGTCTCTTTCTTTTTGAAGAATTTCAGGAGGAGTCAGCGGTTCCGCAAAAGCCAGTGTTATCGCACTAATATTTTGTAAAAATAAAAATTTCTTTTCGTTCAGTGCAATCCTTGCTTTTGCAATCTCTCCTTCTGTATGATTTTTTATCATTGCACAGCAGGCTACTTCGACACAATCACTGTATTTTAGATTGTTTCTTGCAATAAAATCTTCATAAATACGAAAAATTCCCTTGCCGGTCAGCTGTTCAAGCTCAGCATAAGCTTTGTTATTGTATTCAAGAGTTTAACTCTTGCCTTCAAGTTCTATTTTGTAAGGTTTGTTCATAATGTCTTTAATCATAATTTATCCTTTCCTTTGATAACTAAACAGTGCAAATGGCACTTTCTGTAATTTTTAATTCTTTAAAATCTTGTTAATAAAAAAAGTCCCTGCCAAAAAGCAGGGACACTGAAAAGAGATATAATTCGTCAGAATATTTTGGGTACTGCTAAACAAAAAAACAGACACAAAGAAGTCTGTTTTTTGTAAATTGTGCTTACAACCATTTGCAAACAGTTTACGTTTTTATATATAGCACATTTCATTTATCCTTGTGGATAAAGTTTTATTTTTTGAACATATAAGAATAATTTGTCTCGTAAAAATCAAGTGCGTAGCGTGTTTCATCCATCGTATCATCGTTTTCTTTTAACGGCGTATCCATATCTATGGTTTTTGTTTCTCTTTCGTCCTCGTTCGGATATCTGTAAAGCCCGAATTCACGCAGAGTATTTTTGCATCGGTCTTTGTTGATTATCAGCCGGTCGTAATTTATAATTGTTCTAACAATGCCTATACTGTCTACGACTTTGGGCTTTTTTTCATGTACAATTATGCCCTGCAATCCCTCACGCAGCTTGTGATTTTGTTCCGGTCTGGCATTGTCGCAGTTTATAAACCGGAAATATCTTCCGTATTCTTTCTGTTTGGAGAGAATCCAGTTTATTACTTTATCCTCGCCAATTTTTGACCCGTATAATTCATCTATTTTGTAATATTTGCCATCTCTTGTGACTCCGTATAAACCGCAGCACAGAGGGTGTATCCAGCCCCAGTCCAGACCTAAAAAATATTCAAAAAAGTCATTGTTATCAACTTTTTGCAGAATTTCTTTATGAGAACAGGTATGCTTGTCAGGGTTGAATGTGTCGTAAACTAGCCCTTGAGCCACTACCCACAGACCTTTGATTTTTCGTGCTTCAAAAACACCCTGATACAGCTTTTTTTGATTGTTAATAAAAGCTTTTGATAAATTGGCATTGTCATCCATTGTAAAATGCCAGTAATCAAAAATGCTCCTTATGTTTTCATCACCGTCAAGATAAGGTTTTATCCTTTCGCGATAAAGCCAGTGGTTAGCACTTTCCGGATTGCTGTCTGCTATTGCACGTGCATTTTCCGGAGTAAGACGGGATAATGCCATGTTGTAAAACCCGTAATGATGTTTGGGCAGCTCATTTGCATACCAGAAATCCCATGTAGCACCCTGAATATTTGAGTCACTGTCTGATTTTCCTCCTCCGACAACAAGACAGTTATACAATTTACCCCACAGCTTTATGTCCAGTTCACCGCTTGCGGAATTGTATTTTACCTGTGCACCGTGATAATTTTTTAAATAAGGTAACAGCTCGACAAGTACATTGTTTCTTACTGTATTTTTAGAATATCCGGAAAAAACTTTCAAATATTCGTTGCCCACAAAGTCAAACATCTGGGGAATTTTATAAATTATAGATAAAGTTTTTGCAGAACGGACTGCACCGTCACATAAGGTAAAAAACGCCATATCAGCAGGCTTTTTGCTTAAAAATAGTCTGTGCTTTTTACTGTATTTAGATTTTGTCCAATCAATCGGCATTTTCTATGCTCTCTCCCATTTCTTTCAAACTTTTTAAATATTCCTCCTGTGTACAAATATCATTGCCCTGCTGATTTTTAGAAGCAGAAGACGCTGAAAGAGAACGTTTTTCTTCTTCCGTACATACAAGCTTGTATAAAGCTGCATTCAGCGTAGCATTTGTACTTTCATACCATTTTAAACGCAGGTCTCTTTTGAGTTTTGCACGGTTAATATCTATTGCATCTTTTAAAATTACAGAATCCTGCAATCCTGCATTATAAAAAACAGAAGGTGTGATTTCCGAAAAAATAAATATTTCATCCATAAAAACCATACTGTTTTCGATAACAAGAGCCAGACACTCTTTTTCCATTTTTTTAAATTTTGTTTTGCTTATTTTTTTTATATCGTTCATAACATCCGTACATCCAATTTTCTGTAATTATCCGTCTTAGACATCCTTGTATATGCTGCATAATTCGATGACTAAAATTGTTATTTCTTTATATTAGAAATAACTAAAATATATGTATTGATAATATTTAATTATGAGAAATTTAATTAGCAGCGAAGCTGCAC
Organism: uncultured bacterium; assembly: GCA_949296245.1. Taxonomy (GTDB): domain Bacteria; phylum Cyanobacteriota; class Vampirovibrionia; order Gastranaerophilales; family Gastranaerophilaceae; genus Limenecus. The sequence goes on along the minus strand of CASFNW010000043.1, from coordinate 6,699 downwards.
ACGAAATGTAATACGGCTCTGCCGTTGTAACTTTGATTACAGACTCTTTGTATTTACGAACAAAATTTTCGTTAGCGTCAGCGTTTAGAAAATTTTGAAGATAAATACATTAGAGTCTGTTTTAATCAACTTGTTTTTCTTGCTTGAGATGTAGGCGAGGTACGAGCCGTACATATCAGGATGCTCAAAATTTATGTTATATGTTCCACCCATTCTTTGGAGCAAAGAACGGGTGGAGCCCAAGAAACTCCCGACCTGCTGTTTCATTCATACAGAAAGTAACACAAACCTGTCTCGGCAACTCGGGCTGTCAAAATTGCTAAAGTTACAGATACCATTGTGTTTGTTATAATTTCCCAGCCCTCGGACAGTACCTCGTTTGTTGTTGTTTGTGTAACTTTCTGTAATTCATTTCACAAAGGTCGGATTATATAGATTTAAGCGCATTCTATTTTTGTTTTTAACCAAGGTTACAACAGGGGCGGCACGCCCCCGTACCCCCTGCTGTTTATTGAAAAATTTTTTAATTTTACATAATAAATATTATCAATATATTAAATCTGTCATCGAATTACGGAACATATACAAGAATGACAATATTGTTTTTTTATCTTGAATTACTTAACATCTACAATCCTGTTTAATCACCTCCCCCGAAAATAAGTCCAAAGATGTAACAAGTGTACATCCTCGGACTGCGGGGGATTAGACTGTTTTTCCGTAAAACGCTATGAAGCAGCGTCAACAGTGGCAGTCAAATCTTTTGCTTTTGCATGGATTTCTATATCAATGAGTTTTGTCTGCTTTGAACCTTCTTCACCGAATTCGTGCTCCGTATAAACACCTCTGCCGTCAAATGTCAGAGTTGCAAAGTCATCTTGAACACCGTTTAGCGGGATTGCTGTAGCTTTTGCTTTGTAAATACAAAAATGCACATCTCCGCCTTCATTGTTTGTGTCAAGAATTTGTGCTTTCAACTGGAAATAATTCGGCAAATCTCCTCCTCCAAAACTGAATGTTGCAGTTTCTGCGTCATCGGAACCGCTTGTGGAATAGCTTCCGCCTGTTAATTGAGCAAGTACTTCGAGACTGAGTTTTGCATATTCCATATTAAAAGATACAGACTTGATTTTATTAGAAACATCCAGCACCTTTTCATCTCCGGTCAATGATTTTTCTTCAATCTCATAGGTCAAAGAAATCTGTCTTACACCCGGCAAGTCTATCCCTGTACCGCATGTAAACTGAGTTTCCGAATCCTCTGTTACGGGGAATAATTTTGCATCGTCTACACCAAAAAGTTTTGTTACTGTTTTTAAAGCCATTTTTTTCTCCTATCTTTTGTAAGTAACCGTAATATCCAACACATAATTGTGTCTTTTTGACTGATCCTTTTGAGCGTAATAAGGACCGTTATTCAGCTTTGCATGCATTGTCTTTCCGTTAATAACAATTGATTTTTGAAAATGATCCTCCGGAAAAAGCAAATTATACAAAGCAAAACATGTATCTCTTGCGAGTTTTAAATCTGTGTATTTTATCGTTATTTTTATACCCGAACGAAGCGCCAAATCACAGGGCGCATTGTTGTAAAGCTGCAATATAACTGTATCGTCACCTTTTGAAGAATCGTAATCGTATTTTATAGATTCTTCATCAACATTGAGCTTTTCAATAATAAAATTCTTTAAATCATCTAAAATCATCTTTTTACCTCACTATCCGGCTCTTTTGCTTTTCAATTTATGCAAAGTAAACTTCATTAATGACAAAGACAGACGAGTCTATCGGATAATAAGGATTAACATTTACAACCTTAAAAACTCTGTCTTTAATTTCCAGAATATCGTCAATCTTTACAACCGATTCTGTATAGAGTCTTCCGGATGAGGTAACCTCCTGCCCCTGTGCATTTACCGTTAATGCATTTTTAAATTCTATTTTGCAGTCTATCTCATCAAGCGCAATGATATTCGGCTTGCCGTCACTGTCTGTCCCGTCCACGGTTTTGAGCACTGCTGTATCAGACAGCAGATTTGTGTAATATCCCATAATTCTAATCTCCTGTAAAATTTACTAACTATTCTGTGTAAAAACCTTTTTTAACCCATTTTTTTACAAGATAAAGTGCAGTCGGCGAGCATAAAAGTTTGTCCTCACCGAAAGATGATGGAGCGTTGTAAGAAACAGAACCCGCACCGAGAGAAATTGAAGAAATGTTATTCTCCTGATTCTGCTTGTGAACACTGGATTTGTCTGTCAAAAGAGAATAAGCTTCTTCGCATACTGCATCTTTAATATCCTGCGGCATTTCAAAATCACGGGGAAAAGCCATAGGCTGGGAGCTGTCAGCCTGATGCCCGACAAAATCAAACATATTGACCTTTTTGCTTGCTGTAATCAATAGCTTTTCTTTTGTTTCATCATCGGGCTTTGATTCTTGACTTGTCCAGGCATCAGAATCAAAACGCTCATCAAAATAAGCCTCCGCCTCTTCAAGAGTGACGAAGGAATTTTCATACAATACAATTGTCATGTTGTGTTCCTTTCTTTATTAAATATTGAATACAAAAAATTACCGCTGATATCATAAGCGGTAATTTAAAAACAATTTATTAATCATTACGCATTTTGAATTATATGTCTCAAATGTGCATAATTATTTTTTATGCCATCATAAGTAATCTGATTCAACAGCTGCTTGTTCTCAAGTAAATAGCGGCTGACATCTTTTGAATCCCACGCTTTTACATTGAAATTATTAAATACTACAGGAGAACTTTGAGTCTCTCTGCTGCTGTAATTTGCATTTTCTCCGGGACTCAATATCCTCTCGCCTCCTTTTAACAATGCAAGCTGCTCCTGCGTTCCCTCAATCTCCATATTCGCTCCGACAGGTACTACCCCTCCGTCATGAAATGTCGGGAGCCCTATTCTTCTTCCGAATCCCTTAAAAAAGTTTGCTGCAACTCCAAATAATCCTCCTTTTGAAGAACCTGCCGAAAATATACTGCCCAGCAATGACTGCACTTTTTGTGTGCTCATTATCTGCTGAGTTACAGCTCTTAAAGACTCCTGTATCATATAATCTGCCAGCGAAGTAGCAATATCTTTCATCTTATCGCCAAAATGTTCGTACTCCGTAATCATATCTGTAAAACCGTTCCCCATAATATCAGCTACTTTGGAGCCTCTTTCCTGCCATACTTCTTCATCTGCTTGAGCATATTTTTGATTGTATAACTCTCCTAAATCCATCATTGCTTTGTTTTGTTCTTCAGGTGAGAGACCCTGTTTATTTTTCATCAATTTGTCAAACTCCTGCGAGTACCATTTGTCTACAGCGAGTCTTTTTTCCATGGCATCTCTGTAATAGCCGATATTTGTAGTTAATTCTTCATTTTCCTTTTTTGCCTGTTCCATAAGTTCTGCATAAGGATTATCTTTTTCGATTTTATCTTTGTATTCTTTAGCTTCTTTTAAGAGTGTTTCAAATAAATCATAAGAAGCACTTTTAGTTTTTTCCATTTCTTTTCTCAGCTCATCCAGCCACTCTATTCCGTCCGTGGACATGTTTTCGTTCAATATGTCAAATCCTGTATCGTCTTTCATTTTTATTCCTTTCTGTATTGTAAAAAGCAGGTATTTCAAATACCTGCTTTTTAATGTTTTATCCTATTTAATTACTAGATTAATATCTTTCAATAATCAATTTACCGTTTAAATCATAGCATTTATTTCCTACCCAATGGGCACTTAATTGACCGGAAGGTGTAAAACTGTATGATTCACCTTTCTTTATGTATAGTATTACTGCTTTTAATTTACCTTGGGTATCATACTTATAACTTTTTGCAGGGTAACTTGTACTTGTTCTTTTCCCCACCATACCTAATTTGCCATTTAAGTGATAATAGTATTCGTAATACATATTGTTTTTATATAAAACCGCATATGTATCATCTGAATAAAAAGCTATATATCTGTCCCCCATATCTATATAGCCCATTCTCTTCGTATTCATATTTTCTTTATAATTAGGATCTTTAAGATGGGCATTGATTATAGACTGCGGAAGACGATATTCTACATCGGCAAAAGCTTCTTTTCTCGCCTGTTCTACAGTGTAAGTTACTCCGCCTTTCAATGTATATCCGCACAAAGGCAGGCTGAGTATCAGTATTAGTGCTGTATATATTACTTTTTTCATTTTGTGATTATATCACTTTACTAACGAATTTGTGAAGATTTTTCATTTTCTTTTCTCAGCTCATCCAGCCACTCTATTTCGTCTGTGGACATGTTTTCGTTAAATATGCTAAAATCTTCATTTTTCATAATTTGCTCCTTTCATAAAAAAGAGTGGCATTAATATGCCACTCTTTTTCTTTAAATTTAAAAATAACCTATTAATATTTTTGATTGATTATATTACCGTTTAAATCATAACATTTTTTCCCTACCCAATGAGCACTCAATTGTCCGGATGGAGTAAAGCTATATGATTCACCTTTTCTTATATACAAGATTATAGATTGTAATTTCCCTTTTGTATCATATTTGTAGCTCTTTGCAGGATAACTTGTACTTGTTCTTTTACCTATCATCCCTAACTTGCCATCAGGATAATAATAATATTCATAATACATATTGTTTTTATATAAAACACCATAGTCACCATTTGTAAAAAAGCCAATATACCTATCACCCATATCTATATAGCCTTTTCCTTTAGCTTTCATATTTTCTTTATAATTAGGATCTTTAAGATGGGCATTGATTATAGACTGCGGAAGACGATATTCTACATTGGCAAAAGCTTCTTTTCTTGCCTGTTCTACGGTGTAAGTTACTCCGCCTTTCAATGTATATCCGCACAAAGGAAGGCTGAGTATCAGTATTAGTGCTGTATATACAATTTTTTCCATTTTGTGATTATATCATTTTACTCACGAATTTGTGAAGATTTTTCATTTTCTTTTCTCAGCTCATCCAGCCACTCTATTCTGTCTGTGGACATGTTTTCGTTCAATATGTCAAAATTAAGTTTTTTGTATGTATTCATAATTTGTCTTTTCCTTTCTAACAAAGAATAGGCATTATAATGCCTATTCTTTAATCTAAATATCAAAAACATTAATTAAAATTGTTGTTCAACTAAGTTTCCATTTAAGTCATAACATTTATTACCTACCCAATGTGCACTAAGCATTCCACTTGGTAAGAACACATATGATTCATTTTGATTTATATATAAAATTATTGAATTCAATTTTCCATTAATATTATACTTATAGCTTTTTGTTGGATAATATAATCTGGAACGTTTTCCAATCATTTCCAAATTCCCTTTTGGAGAGTAGTAATATTCATAAAAAGGATTTGAACTATATACAAGACCATATCCACCATCAGAAAAATATGCTATTTTTCTATCTCCTAAATCAAATTGTCCTTTTCCTTTAGCTTTTATATTTTCTTCATAATCAGGGTCTTTGAGATGGGCATTGATTATAGACTGAGGCAGACGATATTCGATATCGGCAAAAGCTTCTTTTCTTGCCTGTTCTACGGTGTAAGTTACTCCGCCTTTCAATGTATATCCGCACAAAGGCAGGCTGAGTATCAGTATTAGTGCTGTATATATAACTTTTTTCATTTTGTGATTATATCATTTTACTAACGAATTTGTGAAGCTAATTGTGTCAGAGCATTTATTGCATCTTTCCCTACAAGTGCCTGCTTTTTCATTGCATTTTTGGCAGATTCAATCTGCAAGTCCGTATAAGTATACAAAAATGCATACAATTTTCTGGGACTGGATATCCAGAATTCTGTATCTGACCAGCCCAGAATTTTTCTTGCAATAACATAATTTTCTACCCAGTTATATCTGGCGTCTTTGATTTTTTGCGTTTTTTCGCAGGTACTTTTTTTTTAGTATGTAAAAGAATCTCAGGCGGGAGCAGCGGATCAATAAATGCACTGCATACTGCTTCTTTTATAACGTGCCATAGACCGGGATTTTTTCTCAATTTATTTTGTAAATCACTAATATCGCTGTCTGTATGATATTTCAAAAGTCCTGCTGATATAAAGGCATAAGTTTCCTGAAACAGGATATTATGCTTTACAAGCAAATCATCATAAAACTCATAAATACTTTTTCCGGTTTGTTTTTCCAGCGCCGCATAAGCGGAATGGTCAAACGCAAACTCATAAGTCTTTCCGTCTATAACAACATTGTGTGAAGAATGTAAAATATCGCTGAGCATAGTTGTATCTCCTTTCTTATTACTTGTGCTCTAATGTATTCCTGTTCAAATAGTTTTATTTTCGTATTTTTATTCTCTCTAAAAACTAAAAATATCAGGCGGTGCTTTTGCACCGCCTGATATTAAAATATTAACAACACCCTTGCTTCTTTTACTATTTCTGCGATTCTGGGTTCTAGTTCATTATACACTGATTCGAGAGATTTTACAGTCTCTTTATTTAGGGGAGTTATAGCCGTTTGTGCTAAAAACAGCAAAATTGTTATCCTTGTATATGTTACTTAGTTCATTAACGGATTTATATATTGATAATATTTATTATATGAAATTAAAAAATTTTTAAATAAACAGCAGGGGGTACGGGGGCGGCACGCCCCTGTTGTAACCTTGGTTAGAAACAGTTGTGTTTTGAGGCAATTTTTAC
>CASFNW010000042.1:19079-22602 GCA_949296245.1 uncultured bacterium | reverse complement strand
AAAAAGTACGTGAACGTGATATTCCTAATTTTATCGGAAGACCTGATGACTACATCGGTGTTGTGGCAAAAGAAATCAAATTTTATCCCGAAGATGAAGCAATAATGGCAAAGATGAAAACAGCCAGAGAGCAAATTGAATATACAAAAAAATTAAAAAAAGCAGGCAGATATACAATAGAAGAAGCGCCGGAAAATAAAAAATGAAAATTTCATCAATAACAAATACAGTAAAAACAAAGATACCTGTAATGAAAAGGATAAAGAATTTCTTTTCAAACAGTAAACTTAAACTGCGTACAAAAGAATTTCTTTTCAAACAGTAAACTTAAACTGCGTACATTGATAGCAGATGTATATGAATGCCACAAAACAAATTATATTATTGTAGACGGTAAAAAAGTACGGGAACGTGATATTCCTAATTTTATCGGAAGACCTGATGACTACATCGGTGTTGTGGCAACAAAAGTGAAATTTTATCCCGAAGATGAAGCAATATTAAAAACAATGAAAAATGCAGGAGAACGTATTAAATACAAATGCAAGCTTATTGACGAAGGAAAGTTTGTAAAATAAATGAAAATTTCATCAATAACAAATACATTAAAAACAAAGATACCAGTAATGAAAAGGATAAAGAATTTCTTTTCAAACAGTAAATCATCAATCTATTCGTAAAATTTACCAGTTGAGATTTTCAACTATAGCATCATAAGCAGCCTGTGCATCGGTATTGGAAATAACTTTAAATTGTCTTTTTGGGCTGTTGATTATACATGCATTTTGACCGCAATTTTGAAACAAAAAATTCTGTATACAGTCAGTAACACCCGGTTTCTGGCATGTAACAGTTGTCATTGAATCTTGAGGATCGGGATAATAGTAGTATTTTAATTTAATATCGGGATTTTGAGATATAAGACTTTCAAGACTTTTTAAATATCCTGCTGTCTGTGGACAAGATTTTGGATATGCAAGATAAATAACCTTTTTATTTGCATAAAGTACATTTGCAAGTTTATCTATACGAACAGTGTTGTCCACTACTTTTTGAGGAATATCAAAGATCATCGGAATATTTTTTATATTTAAAAACTTAAAACCCTTAATTCTGCTCATATTAGGGTTTTCTTTCATATAACTAATATTGCTGATAAATAATGAAATAATTATGAAAATCATGGCTATAGCCATAATAGGACCCGTAAGCGGATTTTCGGGTTCTTCTCTCTCATAAATGCTGTTTTCATTGAGTTTTTTATCAAATAAATCGGGTCTCATTTCTGCTCCGAATTTGCATTTGCTTTGAATACTCTATCATTTTTTTTGTCTTAATTCAATTGTAATAATTTCTTTACTTTATCTTTTCCTTTTGCCATGAAACAAACTTTTTTATGGTAGAGTGTTTGTGTGTGCCTTTTTTGTGTATACATAAAAAAAACACTGTTATGCGAAAGGGAATTAAGATGAGTAAATTCAATTTGTTGGCGTATATTCTTCCCCCTGAGGAAAAAGTTTTTTATACGCTTTTTGAAGAAAGTGCAAAAGTTTGTAATGATGTGGCAAATCTATACAAAGAAATTGTTACAACTTCCCTGACAGAAGACCACGTTATAAATGCAAAGAGATTAAAACACAAAAGTAATGATCTTTTAAAAGAAACACTTCACCAGCTGAATGTTACTTTGATTACACCTATAGACAGAGAAGATATTCAGGCCATAGCTTCTTTGTTGAATAAGATTACCAAAAGAATAGTAAAAGCATCTTTAAATTTGAAAGTTTACAGACTGGAAAATTTTACTGAAAATATGCAAAAACAGGCAGAAACACTGTATAAAGCCACAGAAGAATTAAAAATAATTATCCATAACTTTAAAAAATCCAGTTCAATAAAGGAAATGACAGAGACAAACCTGAAAATGAAAGAAATAGAATCCCACGGGGATGAAATTCACTATCACGCAATAGATGAATTATTTTCAGGAAAATATGATGCCTTAACAGTTATAAAGTTAAGAGACATTCACAAAGATATTGAAAATGCTCTTGATGCTTGTTTTTCGGTATCAGATGCGGTTGTAAATGTTGTTTTAAAACAGAGTTAGACTTATTCTGAAATGTTCCACATTTTTATTAGATAAGAGAAAGATAATTATATGACAGTTTCTATAGTATTGTTGGTTTTGGTAGTTGGCGGAGCACTCGTATTTGAATATATAAATGGTTTCCATGATGCAGCAAATGCCATCGCCACTGTGGTTTCAACAAAAGTACTCACTCCGCGCCAGGCTGTTGTATACGGTGCAGCACTGGAATTTACCGGCGCGTTGACCGGTACCCATGTTGCCAAAACAATCGGAGCAGGTATTGTTGACCCTTCCACAATTACTCTGCATGTAATATTTTGTGCATTATGCGCTGCTATTATCTGGAACCTGATTACCTGGTTTTTCGGGCTTCCTTCAAGTTCCTCACATGCCTTGATAGGCGGACTTATAGGTGCGGCTGTTGTAAACGCAGGCTGGGGATGTGTAAGATTTCTGGAACTTGTGGATAAAGTTATTGCACCAATGTTTATGGCTCCTGTTATAGGTTTTGTTACAGGGCTTATTGTTATGGCAATATTGCTTCGAATTTTTTACAAGGCCAACCCTGATAAAGTAAATAGACGCTTTAGACGATGCCAGATATTTTCTGCAGGGCTTATGGCGCTGAGCCACGGTTCTAACGATGCTCAAAAAACAATGGGTATAATCACACTTGCACTTCTTGCAGGCGGTATTGTAAAACATAATGCGCAGGGCAGTTTTGATATTCCTATATATGTAATTCTATCTTGTGCAACGGTTATGAGTTTGGGTGTTATGTCCGGCGGATGGAAAATTATCCGTACAATGGGAAGCAAAATTATTAAGCTCAAACCTATTAATGGCTTTGCTGCAGAGACTTCGGCAGCTTCAATTATTTTGCTTGCGTCGCATTTCGGTGTACCTTTGAGCACAACTCACGTTATATCTACTGCTATTATGGGTGTCGGAACAACATATAAAGCACATGCAGTAAAATGGGGTGTTATAGGAAATATCGTATGGGCCTGGGTTTTGACAATTCCTATTTGTATAATGATATCCGGTACAATTTATTTTCTGTACAGAACATTTATTATAAATTAGTTTTGGAAATTGAATAAATAATAAATTGTCAGAGAAACAATAAAAAAGAGAGGCTAAAAACCTCTCTTTTTTATTAGTTTGGGCAGGGGTGGATTCGAACCACCGTAGTCGTTAGACGGCAGATTTACAGTCTGCTCCCTTTAGCCACTCGGGCACCTACCCATTTTGCCTTTGACGGGATTTGAACCCGTGGCCTCTCCCTTACCAAGGGAGTGCGCTACCTCTGCGCCACAAAGGCATCAATCTTTTTTTAAGACCAAGGGAGTGCTGCTACCTTGCCCGCTTCGCCAATACTCAATTGGCTGCGCAGGTCCCTGCCACAAAGGCATCAATCTTTTTTAAGAC
>CASFNW010000042.1:0-19055 GCA_949296245.1 uncultured bacterium | reverse complement strand
ATTGGCTGCGCAGGTCCCTGCCACAAAGGCATCAATCTTTTTTAAGACCAAGGGAGTGCTGCTACCTTGCCCGCTTCGCCAATACTCAATTGGCTGCGCGGGTCCCTGCCACAAAGGCATTACACCAAGAAAAGCAAACTTATCAACTCAATTGGTATTTGTAAAACCTTGTGCAAAGGTTTGTCTTTGCCCGTCAAAAAATATTTAATTTTCAAAAAAACTGCCGAAGATAGGAATCGAACCTACAACCTACGGTTTACAAAACCGTTGCTCTACCATTGAGCCACTTCGGCATAACGTGTATTTATCATATTAAGGACATATAAAAGTGTCAAGTGGTCAGAGAGATTTTTTTATTTCATTTTGTATTTCTTCCACTACACTTCTCCACTGCCAGTGTTCTTTCTGCTTAAAAATTGTTACGCTGTCATACCATTGCGTTGTTTTTGTTTCGTCAAACCATCTCCATTCACTTGCATAAGGAAGCATCAAATATGTTTTTACGCCGAGAGCCCCTGCCAGATTTGCAGCCGCGGTATCTATTGTAATAAACAAATCCAGATTTAAAAGTTTTTCTGCTGTATCATAAAAATCACCCAAATTTTTACCAATATCAATTATTTGCGAAAATTCTTTAATCTGATATTCTCTGTCATCTTTGACAAATCCGTAAAACTTACATTCCGGTATATTCAATAATGGAGATAATTCTTTCAATTTTATCGCACGATTTTCATACCCGTCGTAATTGCCCTGCCAGAACAAACCTATTTTTTTACATTCTGTATTAAAACATTCATCAGCGGATTTTTCAGCCTTTAGATAGCCTTTTGAAAAAGGGATATTATCAAAATCCAAACCGAGATGGTAATTGAGATACATTACATTATCGCTGAAATCATAATTACCGTCGTTTGTACAAACTATTTCTATATCAGGAAAATTATATTCAAAAAGCCTTCGAAGCTGTGACGAACAGTAGAATTTAACTTTTTGAAATCTCTCTTTTACAAGATTCAAATACCTGCAAAACATAAGCTGGTCGCCAAAACCCGAATCATAATAAACAAGAAGTGTTTTATCTTTGTGCTCGCACCCGTCCCAGTGATTTTTGTATTGTGCAGCGACCTGAGGTTTTTTGCTCATATAGTATTTATATCCGTTTTTAAAATCTTTTTGAGACAGGTAAGACATTCCAAGGCTCAGCATACTGATTTCGCTTTGAGGTTTAAGTTTTAATGCCTGTTTTAAACAATTTACGGATTCCGTAAAATTTCTCTGCATTCTGTACCATACACCGAGATTGTGCAGAGCTTCATAATTCTGTTTAATCTTTAAAGATTTTATATAACATTCTTTTGCTTTAGCATAATCATGTTTCTTTTCATATAAAAGCCCGATATTATTCCAGCCTACAGTATCTTTAGGCTCCAATTCCAGACACTTGTGAAAAAACTCAATACCTTTGTCTGTTTGTTCCGCTTTTTTTGCAAGCATGGCAAAATTTCTTATAAACTCAGCATTATCCGGCTCAAAATCTATTGCTTTAGAAAAACAATCCATGGCTTCTTTATAGATTTTTTTGCCGTAATAAGCAAGGCCGAGGTTTTGAAAATATTCTGCACAAGGAAAGCCTCCGACAGCATCTTTAAAGTATTCTAAGGCACTGTCAAAATCAGATTTTTTAAGATAAATAAGTCCTGCAAGATTTGATACATCAGGCTGTTTCGGGTTTTCTTTAAGAAACTCCAGATATATTTTTTGAGCTTCATCAAGCCTGCCCTGTGATTCTAAATTTAGTGCTTCAGAAATATCAACAGCCATAAAAACCCGTTACTGTCTTGCTTCTTCATGATAGATGCCGCCGCCGCAAATTGTCTCAATTACTTTTAACAAAAATTCTCTCGGAGCATCCATATGATTTATATAAAATTCTTTGTTTCCGAGATGGTTAATTTTAATTATACAGTTCTGTCCTCTTTCTGCAGGAACAAACAGAGATGACACCTCATGACTTAATACTGCCTCAAGCTGCTCATCTTCCTTTACGTCTTTAATTATCTCGTTAAAATTGCCCTTCATTGCAATAATTCTGTTAGAAATCATGGGCATTTCAACACCCCTGTAAAGCGCCTGCGGCTGGTTATTCCAGCGGGTAGTAAAGCTGATTGTGTGCCACAAAATATGCAGAATCAGCACAGACTTTGTTTCATCTTCTTCAAAATAAATGTTATCCGTGGCAACACCCCTTGCACCGAAAGACTGTTTTAAATAATCAACGGTAGAGCGCATGTTGTCTGTAATTTTTACAAATACTTCGGATGCATTCATTGTAGAGCGCTGATATTCCAAAAATTGTTTATACATGTGTGTTGAGACAAGATTTATCCTCTCCTGTATAACAGAAGATTTTCTTATTGAAGTCTCAAGATTATCAAAGCTGTTAAAATTGTTATCCAATTTCTCTCTCTTTTCGGCCGGATACAATTCCGGATTATCCCTGTAAATATTGTACACAAAAATTTACATTGCTTGTACAGTTTTGCAATTTTTTTTTACAATACAACACACTTTATATTATTTTAATTAACTCTTTTACTACTTTGGTTACTTGCTTTTTCATACCTATTTAGCTAAGATTTTACTAAGAGAAATGAGGATAGATAACATGGCTAATGTAGCTAATTGTAAAAAATGCGGAACACTATTTTTGCAAACTTCAAAAAGAGATATTTGCGACAAGTGTTTTGATGCGCAAAATAAATTAATTTCAGAAATAAATTCTTTTGTTTTATCTTCACCTTTAGAAACAATTTCGCTTGAAGATCTTCTTAAAAGGTTTGATTTATCAAGAGACGAATTCGAAGCATTATTTAATGCCGGAAAATTTGTAAAAATAGGACAAAAAGTTACTTTTGTATGTGCAAAATGCGGAAAAACAGTTCCTATTGCAAACAAAACAAACTTTATTTGCAGCAATTGTGCAAAAAAATTACAAAATGAAATCTAACGGATGAAAATAGTAGTTGTCGGATACGATAAAATGTTTTCCAGCCTTATTTTGGGTACATTAGAATCCCGGAATAAGATTGTTGGCGTTTTTCGCCATGAAAGAGTATCAATACATCCGTTTTGGCTTTTCTTTAAAGATATTTTTGCACCCGGAAGAGATTTGTCCTTTTTAAAAAGCTATAATCTCCATGAAATAAAAGCCAGAAGCGTTAATTCAAAGACTTTCAAAAGAGAGATTTTAAAACTGAATCCGGATATAATTCTTGTCGGTTCCTGGAGCGAAAAATTCAAAAAGCCTATAATCGAACTGCCAAAAATAGGTACAATAAACTGTCATCCGTCTCTTTTGCCAAAATATAGAGGCCCCAATCCATACATGAGAGTTATTATGAACGGTGAAAAAGAAACAGGCGTAACTTTTCATCTTATGGATGAAAATCTTGATACGGGGCCAATATTAATGCAAAAAAAAATAGATATTGTGCAAGGCTTTAACGGAGATACAGGTGAAACTCTTAAAAACAAATGCTGTAATCTTGCAAAATCAGCAGTATGCGAACTTTTGACCTCGTTAAATGATGATATGATAATTCCTATAAATCAAAGCCAAAAAGAAGCCACATACTATCCGCAAATCACAGAAAAAGATATCCTGATTGATTTTACAAAAACCGCAGCGGAAATTAATGCACTTGTAAGAGCGCTTACCCCGTGGCAGCCGGCCTATATTGCACACAAAAATACCTTTTTAAAAATAAAAGGCGCCGTAAAATTCTTTGAGAACAAAACAAAAATTAAGAAACCGGCTCTTATACTAAAGAAAAAAGGTAATACACTATGGATAACAACAGGAGATAACAAAATTGCAAAAATCAGTAAAGTATTGCTGTTTGGCAAATTTGGCAGTCTGTTAACGCCGCTTTATATGAGATTTTATGTCAAAGCCGGAGATATTTGCAGATAAATCCATAAAGTTAAAACTGCTATTAATATTAAAATCACAATCACCGAATTTAACTGACTGTCTATCCTGCATAAAAGAATCTTGAATTGCAGCCGCCCTCGCCTATTTTCATTCTTATAGACTTAAGACACTTAGGACACCTGCCGACATAAGCAGTGCCTTCTTTATTTTTATAAACTCTGCCGTAAACACCGCAGCAGGTAAACATTACGCCTACAAAATTTTTAGTTGACGGATTATTGTACATAACTAACACCTTATTAATTCAATAAAATGCTTCTTATATTATTATACAACTTTATTGCATAACCGTCATAAAATTCGAGTATTTGGAGGGTTATTCAGATAGAACCTGCGGAATATCAACATCCGGTTTGCCCAAAACTCTTACAAGTTCCAATACAGATGCTTTCATCTGGCATTTTTGTGATGTCCCGTTAAAAAAGTCCGTATAAAAACACCCTTCGCAAACGCATCCTCTTTTATAACATTCCAATGCTGTGTTAGTCCATCTTCTTACAGCAATAGATCTTCCCATGTCTCTGCTTCTTAGCACTTAGTTCATCCTCCCGAAGTAAGTCCCCTAATCTGATTTTGAAAGGGTTCCCATCCCTTTTTATTTTCTTATGTCCGCTTTTGATCCCAACTATTGCGGGCATGAATCATTTCTTTCTCTTATTATAAAGACAAAAACCCTTTTTACAAGGCAATCATGGGGAATTGTTAAGTTATATTGCAATGCTTAATTTGCTTGAAACACAAGTATTTCATGTTTTTTAATAATCCACGATTCAGATGATGACATGCTTTCAAGGGTTTGACATCATGTAAAGCATGTCAGAGCACATGTTTTCATGTGATTTAATAATGGTTAAGAAATGTAAATATTTGTCAGGGCAGGATGGAAATTAACGTAATTTAACATATTTGAATCGGTCTTAAAAATAGTCTATATTTTTAATATGGCTGTAGTGTAGCTAAATTTTTGCACTGCCGATTAGACAATATCAGACAAGGGGAAAAGTTGGAAAATAACTATTTTAAACTGTTTATAGATGACTTAACAAAGCTCTGGGGGGGGCTTGAAGTCGGACAAAAACTCGGGATAATTGTCCTGAGTGCAATTACACTGGTTGCTGCTTCATTTTTCATTATGAAATCCATGGAACCCAACTGGTCTGTTTTATATTCGGAATTGTCTCCTCAGGATGCTGCTGCAGTCACTGAAAGCTTGAAAAAAGGCGGATATCCTTTTAAACTTTCTGCGGATAAAAAATCTATCATGGTTCCGCAGGAAATGCAGGATGACTTAAGAATATATGTAGCGGAAAACGACCTTATACAGGATTCTTCCCCGGGGTTTGAACTTTTAGACGAAATGCAATTGGGCTCTACGGATTTTAAAAACAAGCTTACAAAACAGAGAATTTATCAGGGAGAACTCACCCGTTCTATTGAAAAAATGAGCGGTGTAAGAAAAGCCAGAGTACAGATTGCAGATCCGGAGCGTTCTGTTTTTGCGGAAAGAGACGAAGCACCGACAGCGTCTGTAATGCTGATTTTAGAACCAGGATACAAGCTTAAAACTTCACAGGTAAAAGCTATTAAAAACCTTGTTGCTTATGCTATTCCGAGACTTACTCCGGAAAAAGTTTTTCTGACAGATCAATCCGGAAACAATCTCTCTGATGAAATTGAAAAAAATTCCAATGACATAGAAAGCTACAAAACAAACTTTGAAACACAGACAGCAAAAAAGATTCAGTCCGTGCTTGATAAAATAGTCGGCCCTGATAATGCATCGGTTCAGGTTAGTGCGGATATAGATTTTAATTCCACACGTTCGACAATAGAGAGTTACCTTCCTGTCGGAGATTCACAGCAGGGTGTTTTAACTTCTTCTCAAAC
The DNA here is from genome assembly GCA_949296245.1 of uncultured bacterium. Lineage (GTDB taxonomy): Bacteria > Cyanobacteriota > Vampirovibrionia > Gastranaerophilales > Gastranaerophilaceae > Limenecus. Next base: position 13,171 of record CASFNW010000042.1, on the reverse strand, counting down.
GGAAAGAGAAAACTATGAGAATCCGAACCCGAATACTACAGGCGCTCTGACAGGTACAAACAATCCGCCTCCTGTTAACCCGCAGACAGGCCAGAGTAAAAATCTTAATTATCAAAAAGAAAAAACATCTGCCAACTACAGTGTTTCTAAAGAAATAAAACAGATAATCTACGCACCCGGTTCCGTAAAAAGAATGACTATTGCGGTTGCAGTAAATAAAATACTAACCTCCGAAGAAAAAGAAGAATTGAGAAATCTTATTGCGTCGGCAAGCGGTGCTGATTTTAACAGAGGCGACGTTATCAATGTAACAAGCCTTGAATTTAGTGCAAAAGAAAGTGTCGAAGCAGTTGCAGAACAAGAAGCCAAAGAATTCAAGACACAACAAACTCAAGAAATTGTTGTTAACAAGCTTGTTCCAATGATGGTAATACTTATACTTGGATTGGTTGCATTGTTTGTATTTCGCTCAATGTTTGGCAAAACATCCGACAGAGATGAGTTTGACGAAGAATATCAGGAACAGCAGCAGGCTATTACAGACAACTTGATTGATAAATTTGAAGTTGAGTCTCTGCCGCAAATTGAAGCAAAACTCAATCCCGAGCTTGATAAACTAAAAACGGATTTAACTGACACAATCATGTCCGATCCTTCAGAAGCGGCAAAAATACTTATTTCTTATATTAAGGACTAATTAAAAAATGGCAGCAGAATTAACATACGAAACCATGACCCAGAGACAGAAAGTTGCAGCACTTTTGATTGCACTCGGGCCTTCTACGGCTTCGGAAATTTTGAAAAATATAAAAGATGACGATATTCTGGAACAAATAACCTTTGATATTGCCAGTTTAAATAAAGTTCCGTCAGAAATTTTGAATCAGGTGTTAGAAGAATTTCACTCCCTTTTTTTAGCGAGTGATTATCTTTCATCAGGCGGTACGCAATATGCAAGAACACTTCTTGAAAAAGCATACGGCGTGGAGCAGGCACAGAATATGCTCGGACGTCTTGTTAATCTGCTTACTACAAATCCGTTTCAGTTCTTTAATGATGCTGATCCTTCACAGCTTGCTACATCTTTTCAAAACGAAAACCCGCAGCTGATTGCGTTGATTCTTGCTTATTTAAAACCGGAAAATTCCGCAAAAGTTTTAAACAGCCTGCCTCCTGAGGTTCAGGCTCAAGTTGCATTTAAAATTGCGGATATGAGTTCTACAAATCCGGAAATTATTTCCGAAATAGAAAAAATTGTAGAAGGCAAATTCTCCTCTGTTGTTGCGCAGGACTTTTCAAAAGCCGGAGGTGTCGGTGCACTTGCCAGTATTTTGAACCGTTCCGACCGTGCTACGGAAAAGAATGTACTTGAATATCTTGAGGTAAAAAATCTCGAACTCGCAGAAGGCGTAAGAGAGCTGATGTTTGTATTCGAAGATATTATTCAGCTTAAAGACAACGCAATACAAAGAATTATACGTGAAGTCGAAACAAAAGACCTTGCAATTTCACTAAAAGGTGTGCGTGAAGAGATTAAAGAAAAAATTTACAGCAATATGTCAGAACGTGCTCAGGCTATGTTAAAAGAAGAACTCGAATACATGGGGCCTGTTCGAGCTAAAGAAGTTCAGGAAAAACAGACAAAAATCGTTGGTATTATCCGTGCACTGGAGTCTGCGGGTGAAATTGTCATAACAAGAGATACAGCTGAGGACGAATACATTGAGTAGAATACAGGGAGACAAGGTTAATTTTGGCAACTCCTTTGTTCTGAATGCAGAAGGTAAATCTCAGCTGAACAAAGAAATTTCTGATGCACAGCTGATAGCCGATTCAATAATAGCAGAAGCAAAAAAACAGGCTGCAGCGCTCGTTGCACAGGCAAAATCACAGGCAGAACAAACTATGTCTCAAGCCGTGTCAAATGCGGAAGCCTCTAAGGATGAAATTACTGCAGAATCAAGAAAACAGGGCTTTGATGAAGGTTATTCACACGGCAGAGAAAAGATTTTAACAGAGATGGAGGATTTGATTTATAATCTGGATAACTTTGCAAAGTGCCGCTTTGAAATGAAAAACAGGATTATAAAATCTCTGCATACGGATATTCTTGACCTTGTCTTAAATATTTCTGAAAAAATCTGCAAAGTTAGAATTACGGAAAATAAAGAAATCTTAGAAAAAGTCGTTGAAAATGCAATTTCTATGCTCAAAGAAAAAGAATCCGTAACTATAATTGTAAATCCTGAAATGGCAGATAAAATTTATGCAATTTCCGATGATTTGAAAGAAAAAATCCATAATCTGGAGCATATCAAAATAATAGAGGACTCTTCTGTTTCTCCTGACGGAACAATTGTGGAATCCGTAGGTTCAAGAATAGATGCAAGAGTGAGTGCTCAAATAGAGCAGATTGCGCACAAACTGTTTGCGGAACTAAACTCCACCCCTGAATCAAAACTTGTAAAAGAACTGGCGCAGGAAGAACCGGAAGATAATATAAAAGAAATTGCCCAGGAACTTGCGCCGGAGAATGATAATCATTTTGAAACAGACGAAAATGCGGAGTTATCGCAGGATTTCAATCCGGACAGAGATATAAATTAAAACAGCAATGATTAATCTCACAAGATACAAAGATATAATTAACAGCACAAATACACTGCAGGAAGTCGGCAAGGTAATACAAATTATCGGTTTGATAATAGAGGCCGACGGGCCGAAAGCAAGTATAGGAGACCTTTGTTATATTTACAATAAACTCGATGCAGAGCCTATCTGGGCAGAGGTTGTAGGGTTCAAAACACAAAAAATTCTGCTTATGCCTCTGGGGTCCATGGAAGGGCTTATGCCGGGTGCTGTTGTTATAAATACAGGGTCATCAATGCAGATTAAGGTAGGCCCGCAGCTTCTCGGCAGAGTACTGGACGGTCTGGGCAGACCGATTGACAATCTCGGCGAGATTAACTCTCAATCACTTTATTCCACACAGGCAGAAATAATAAATCCTTTAAACAGACAGCTTATAAGAACTCCTCTGTCACTCGGTATAAGGTCAATCGACGGATTTATTACAGCAGGTAAAGGCCAGAGGCTGGGTGTATTCGCCGGTTCAGGTGTGGGTAAATCCACTACCCTTGCCATGATGGCTAAAAACACAAATGCTGACTTAAACGTAATTGCACTGATAGGTGAACGCGGCCGTGAAGTCAGAGAGTTTATTGAAACTACTCTCGGGCCTGAGGGGATGAAACGTTCTATTGTCGTTGTCGCAACGTCAGAGCAGCCTTCACTTGTAAAAATTAAAGCAGGTTTTGTTGCAACTGCAATTGCTGAATACTTTAGAGATCAGGGAAAAGACGTGCTGTTTATGCTGGACAGTGTTACCCGTATAGCTATGGCGCAAAGAGAGGTCGGACTTGCAGTAGGCGAGCCGCCTGCGACAAGAGGTTATACACCGTCAGTTTTTGCTCTTATGCCAAAACTTCTGGAACGAGCCGGAAGCAACGAATACGGTACAATCACAGGGCTTTATACAGTACTTGTGGAAGGTGACGATTTTAACGAGCCTATATCTGATACGGCGAGAAGTATCCTGGACGGTCACATTATGCTGTCCCGTGAACTTGCACACAAAAACCACTATCCCGCAGTAGACGTGCTGCAAAGCGTAAGCCGTGTAATGAAAGAGGTTACATCCAAAGACCATGCAAAAGCTGCCGGAAAAATAAGAACGCTTCTTGCCGCATACAAAAAGAATGAAGATTTAATTAATATAGGTGCTTATGTCTCAGGTGCTGACCCTGTTACCGATCAGGCCATAAAATTTATGACACAGATAAACAGCTTTTTGCAGCAGCAGGTGGATGAAAAAACCACATACGAAACAACTGTAGAAACACTTCTGAAACTGGGAAATCAAATTAATTTGTAAATAGCTGAAAACATAAATTTAAATATATATTTGCATGGGGAAAATAATGACAGAAGACATTCTTGCCAGAGGTAAAAAAGAATAACCGATTTAATTGCATGGATAATAGTATTGATTATTTGGAATGCAATGATTGTCGGGGCGCTATTTTGCTGCTCGCAAGAAATGACAAAAATACTGTTGATTTCGAGCATTATTTTTACTTTGTTTGGTAACGGAACTTTTGTATGGCAGCTGATGAATTTTTGCGAAAAAGAAATTTATATGACAAAAGACAATATAATTATAATCAAATCCGGAAAAATAAAAAAAATTATACCAAACAGTGAAGTAAAAATATCTACTGTTAACAAAAGCTTGAATTTTATCGGGGATAAAAATAATAAAAGAGAAGTTGTTCCTTTTACTGATATCAACGACATTAAATATATATTATATGAACTTGGCTTCGATTGCACAACAAAAGGCAGTCTTAAAAAGGATGTTATTATCACAATTATCGTATTGATAATTATTGCTTTGTTTAAATACGGAGAATATCGTTATAATATCGCAGAAATAAGAAAAGATGCCTCTTCATATATGGGTTATATGCAAAATTCTATAAAGAGAAAATGGAAACCTGAAGGACTGGCAAAAGGTTCTGTCATAGTTGAATATAAAATATCAAAAAAAGGAGAAATTTTAGACATAAAAATAATAAAATCTTCAAAAGATGCAGCTCTGGACAGTTCTGCCTTACAAGCGGTGGAAAAAATTAAACTGCCCGCACTTCCTGATTCTATTACTACCGATTTCGTAATTACAAATTTTACATTTAATCATTAAACTGCAAGATATGTGCAAATATACAGCTTTTAAATACAATATCAGCGGTTTTGAAACCAAATATTAAGAAACATTACGAAATAATTGTCTTTTTGATTTAAAAAAGGCAATTATTTCTTTTATAAATACTTTATATACAAGAGATAAAAAGAGAAATTAAAGAGAGAAATAATACACTGACCTACCACACTAACCTACACACTTACTTACTACACACGAGGAATCAAAAAAGATTCGACGGGAATTCATTACGAATTCCCTTTTTTTTGCCTTCTTTTGCCGTTGAGCTCAGGCGAAACGTGCAAAATGGCTTCACAAAATTATCAATAGTTTTTCTTTGTATTATTGATTTGTAAACAGTGAAAGTGCGGGCATGAAGACTCCCATGTGAACAAGGTCAACGTAATGGAAAATTTTTAGAATAAAAATTTGAAATGAAGTATTTGACCTTGTTCACATGGCTGTTCGCTCACTTCGTTCGATTCCACAGCCGCTCAAAATCCGCTACATAATAAATATTATCATTACATATATACTTTTTAGTTTTTAGTTTTTATTATTAAAACTTTTTCAGGCAGTTTTCGGGTGCCACTATTGTAAACACATAGGGTTTTGAAAAATATTTGTTTGCTGTTTTTATAACATCCGAGGCTGTTACATTCTCTATAAGCTGCGGAAATTCATTTATATACTCAAAACCTCTGCCGGACAATTCAAACCAGCCGAGTGTAGAAGCTTTTTCCATATTTGTTTCCTGCGAAAGTACGAAATTGCCGAGAATTTTATCTTTTGCTTCTCTTAGTTCTTTATCTGATACAAACTCTTTTTTAAGACAATTGATTTCTCTTAAAAGTTCATTTTTAGAGTGAAGAGCAGTATCAGGATTTGTGCCTATATAAAGAACAAACATACCTTTGTTTACGTATGACACAAAACCTGAACCCACCTGATAAGCAAGCCCCTGTTCTCCTCTCAGATTGCTGAAAAGACGGGAGCTCATACCGCCGCCAAGAATAGAATCTATTACCTGCAGGGTTGCTGTGTCTTTTTTATTTTCAACACCGTCTGTTGTCCAGCCCAGAATAACCCATGCGGCTTCAGATTCCTGTGCTTTTTTTACTGTTTTTGTTCCTGTTAAAGGTTTAAAAATATTTTTGTATGTTGTGTATTCGAATTTTTTTGTATTTTCATTTGTTCTGTTACAAAATATATTTTCTATATTTTTTATTATTTCTTTATCATCCACATTGCCGTTTACTGATATAACAAGATTTTCCGGACTAAACAGAATTTTGTAATAATCAAGAATATCCTGTTTGTTTATATTCGGAATTGTTTTTTCATAAATTTTTCCGGTTGCGGCATATGGAGTATTTTTCCAGATTTCTGTTTTGAACTCCTCAAAAGCAATGCTTGATGGTGTATCTCTGTTTTTTTGTATAGCAAGAATTTTTTCCGATTTTATTCTTTCTATTTCATTTTCATCAAATGAAGCATTGTTCACTATTTCGTCTAAAAGATTGAAGGTTAAAGGCAAATCGTTTTTTGTAGTTTTAACAGAAATTGAAAAATAATCAGCACTGTTTGCGGGAGCAATTTTGATTCCGTTTTGTTCCATAATCTGAGACAAATCCAGTGCCGAATATTTTTTTGTACCCTTGAGCATAGCCGTAGCTGTTACAGAACCTATACCCGCTTTTTTCTCAATATAACTTCCGCCTCTGTCATAAATCTGCATTGCAACAATATCGTTTAATTTGTTGTGATTTATTATAAGGTTTATATTGTTTGAAAGTTTATACTGTGTAATATTTTTATCCTGTTTTACAATCACGGGCGGGGTTTTTTGTACATTGCTTATTTTTTTAATATTCTCCTGAGGCTGTGTCTCGGGCAGCATAACAGAAATCACCGCATGCTGCGGGTTTAAATATTTTTTTGCAGCATTCACAACATCAGCTTTTGTGACTTTTTTGATATTTTCTATGTATTCGTCGTAAAATTTCGAATCTCCGTACACAAGTGTTGTATATCCGAGTTCGTTAGCAATATTTGAGGTTGATTCTCTTGAATAAAAAGTGTCTCTTTCAATAATACTTTTTGCAGTATTTATATCCTGTTCGTCAATATTGCCGTTTCGAACCTTGTTTATTTCGTCAAAAATTGCTTTTTTAACCTTATCTTTATTTTCGGGTATAAAATTTGCACTGATAACAACCAGACTGTCCTGTTTCATAGAAGCATGACCCGCAGAGATGCTGTAGGCTAACTGTTTTTGCTCTTTTACTGCCTGATAAAGTTTTGATGTTCTGCCATCACCAAGAATTGTCGCAAGAACATCCAGAGCATAGCCGTCGCTTCTTTTTTCCTGGGGCACGCCTCTGAAACCGATAATCATATATCCTGTCTGCACTTTGTCATGTGCTTCTACCTGAAGCTGGTGTTCTATATTTTTATCATTTTTATAAACAGGCTTTTTGGTCTTTGCTGTTTCTTTTTTGTTAAAGTTCTGTTTTACGGCATCGAGTGCTTGCTGCGTATTTACATCACCTACAATAACCGTAATCATGTTGGACGGATTGTACCAGCAGTTGTAAAAGTCCAGAATTTCTTCTCTTGTAATATTTTCTATAATTTCTTTTTTCCCGATAACTTTTCTTTTATACGGATGATTTGCATAAAATCCTCCAATCATGTTTTCATAGAGCTTATTCTCAGGGTTGTCGTTTGTTTTTGCAATTTCTTCTATTACGACTTTTCTTTCTTTTTCAAGCTCTTTTCTCGGAATAAGAGGATTCATAAGCATATCAGCATGCAATTCTATTGCGGTGTCAAAGTCTTTTGAAGGGATAGTTATATAATAGTGTGTAAAATCTTTGCTTGTTGCAGCGTTTGTTACAGCGCCTTTTGTCTCGAGTATTTTATCAAATTCGCCCGTGGGGTGTTTTGTTGTTCCTTTAAAAAACAAATGTTCAAGAAAATGCGCCACTCCGTTATTTTTGTCGTTTTCATTTACAGAACCGGTTTTTATCCAGGTGTCTATGGTAACAATAGGGTTGTCATGGACTTCTTTTATAATTACGGTCTGTCCGTTATCCAGTTTGTATGTTGAATAATCAAGCGCAAAAACGCTCTGTGAAATGCTTAAAAATATTATAAAAACAAGAATTGCAAATTTTTTCATTATTAAATCCCCATTATCATTGAATACCAAATTATACTATATATTTTAAAACAGACGCATAGTCTTAACAGACTATAAAAAGAAGAATTTTATGATAGCTCTTTCGTCCAATGGTTTTATTGTATTTGTTATTTAAAATACGTTTATGTTTAACAATCAGGAAAACGAAAAATATAACGATAATTACGCAAACAGATATCTCACGTCCGGAGATATGGATTTTGACAGTTTTTTAGACGATGGCTACGGCAAAGTATATAATAATTGCGCTGTTGACGGCTATTGCAGTGTGGATCCTATTATTTATTCATTAATGGAAGTTCTTTTATACGAACTGAAGCAGATTACATATTACTACATAAAAATGCAGGAGCTCGGCTATGAAAATAAAAAAATAAAAGACAACATTATTAACTATCTGTCTTTAATCCTTGTGGGATACGAATTTAACCGCAAAGAATTTGAAACTCTTTTAAATAATTTAAACAAAGAAAAAGAATCCGTAAAAGACACTTATATCCTTCTTTGTGAAAAAAAGAACCTTGACTGCCAGATTTTGAAATCCGGAATAAAGTTCAAACACTTCGACCTTATGTCTATTGTAAATCAAGGTGAAAAACAGGTTATACAACGTAATAAAATTTTAAAAACTTCTGCAAAAAATTTGTACGAAATCATCCTGAATCTGATAAAAAGCGCAAGTATAAGACTTGTCGAACTAAAATGCTATACTGAGGACTATCTTCCTGAAGAAGATGCAATACTCAGGCTTTTCAATAACCTGAATTTTTCTGCAGCTTCCGAAGAAAAGCTTGTCAGAAAAATTAATGAGTTTGCGCTGATTAATTATAAAATTCACATGAAACTGCACCGCTTTAAAGAAGAATACTACGGCAATATTATGCTCAATGACGTGCAAATAGGAGTATCCGAAGGAAAGTCAATTCTTGTGTCGGGACAGAACTTAAAAGATTTGGAAAATCTGCTCGAGGCGGTAAAAGACACGGATATAAATGTTTATACCCACAACGGGCTTATTGTTGCACACGCTTACCCAAAATTTAAAAACTATAAAAATTTAAAAGGCCATTTTCAAATGTCCTTAGACAGCGTGCAGTTTGATTTTGCCTCATTTAAGGGGCCTGTGCTTATTATCAGGAATTTTCAGTATATGCTTGATAAGCTTTACAGGGGCAGGCTTTTTACTACTAATATTATTGCGGGAAAGGGTATGACCCGTATTGAAAATAAAGATTTTAAACCTCTTATTGATGCTGCAAATGAATCAAAAGGGTTTGAACACCGATACAAAATCACTACGGTAAAAGTAGGGTATGACGAAGAATATGTAATGCAAAAAGCAGACGAAATTATTGAAAAAATAAAAAATAAAAAAATAAAACATCTTATAATTGTAGGGCTTTTAAACCATTCTCCCGTACAGTCAGAGTATTTTAATAAACTTGAGGAGAATTTAAGCGAAGATTATTTTGTTGTTTCAACTATGATTCCGTCAAAAAAAGAAAATATTTTGTATTTTGAATCATTTTTTAATTCGTCTTTGATATATAAAATACTCTCTCATCTTAAGGAATCAGTGAATTTTGATGCTTTTCCCGTTTCAGTTTATATAACAACCTGCAACCAGCACACTATTTCGCATATTTTTAACTTGAAATATCTGGGTGTAAAAAATATTTATCTTCCAGTCTGCACTTCGAGTGTAATAACACCTAATATGATTGAGTTTTTAAAAGAAAGATTCGGATTTAAGCAGACGGGTACAGATACAGGACAGGATATTTTGTAAATTTTTTAAGATATAAATTACGCCATGAGATTTATTCATAAATACCATATACGCAGATTTGTACAGCAACTTAACTGAACAACGGTAAGTTCCATTTGTTTGAGTCCTGCGTAATTATAACAACTACATCAATCGTGGAATTTCACAATTTTGGCAGGACGAGTTATGGAACTTAAGTGAAGTTTAGTTGATGTAGAATCGAAGTATCAGGTATTTATGAATAAATCTCATGGCGTAATAAAAAATTAAAGTATAAACATTATTAAAAAAGCAGCGAAAATCAACGCAGGCCCGTAAGGAATTACCGTGGTTTTGCCGCCGTTTTTTACCGATGCGAGAATCAGCCGGCAGGTATTTAAACCGATTGCCGCCACAAGCAGAAAAGCAAACCAGTGAAAAAGGTTTGAACTGAATACATTAAATAACTCTCCCGCCCAGAAAAGTATTGCTGACAAAATAAAGAGTATAACAGAGCTTAACAGCTTATAATCTTTATTCTTAAACCATTTGTAGATAAATACCGGTATGGAAATACCACCCCATACAAAAATACTTAATATCAAAATAACAATGGCATTAACTATACCGTAAAATGAGCCAAGTGCACCGAGTATATAAGCATCGCCTTCGCCAAAACAGTCTTTTTTTGTTATCAGCTTTAAGATAAAGGCAAGCCCTGCCATAGCACCGAATCCGAGTATAAGCCCCAGAATTGAATAAATAAATGCCTGATATATAGTGATTTTGAGACCGAAAAGCCAGAATGTTATTTTTGTTGTATTTTCGCCGGCAAAATTAAAAAAGTTATAAACAAGCCCTATTGCAGCCAGAATGTATGCATGTATATCAAGAATAACTTTTTCTTTGATATCGGTTACCGCAAGCACTATGCATAAACACGATGCAGCCATCAAAAACAAAGTATTCCAATTAAAACTTCCGCCTGCATATTTATAATAAATACCCGCAAATATAAGTCCTGTAAAAAGCTCAACCAGCGGATACTGGATACTTATTTTTTCATTGCAGTAACGGCATTTTCCTCTCAAAAAAAGATAAGAAAAAACCGGTATATTGTCATACCAAGCCAGTTTATGACTGCATTTTGTACAGTGTGAAGGAGGAAGAACAATGGATTCCCCGCTCAAACCTCTCAGCACAACAACATTTAAAAAGCTGCCAATGCACAATCCGATTATAAAAACATAAAATATCCAAAAAACACTCATTATGCGCTCTGCTTTTCCTGAATTATATCATGCAGCATATTCAAAGCTTTTTTTAGTTTTCTTGAAACCTGCATTTGAGAAATACCGAGTTTATTCGCTATTTCCACCTGACTCATATCTTTAAAATAAGTCATCTCCACAATCTGTTTAAGCTCGGGCTCAATATTCTGAAGTGATTCTGTCAGCATGATTCTGTCTTCTCTGAGACTTTGTACATTTTCATAGTTTACATCGGCTATTTTATCGCCCCAGTTGGAAAAATTGTCATCATCATCCTGAAAAGTAAGCTGATCAAGAGATATTGTGGTTTTTCTTCTGTCAGCATCAATAGCTTCTTTAACCTTTTCAACAGGCAGTTCCATCTTGCTTGCAATCTCTTTATCCGTAGGCTTTTCGCCCATTTCTTCAATCATTTCAAGAGTCATCTTGTGTACACGGTAAGCCAGCTCCTGAATGGCTCTCGGAGCTTTTATCATAGAAGCTTTGTCTCTCAAATAATGTCTTATCTCGCCTGTTATAAGATACGTTGCATAAGATTTAAAATTTCTGCTTATTTGGGGATTATAAAGTCTTATTGCCTTAATCAAACCGAGGCTGCCTACCTGAACGATATCTTCAACAGGGTCGGTGCTTCTTCTTGCCAGAGTGCGTGCAACTTTTTTTACAAGGGGCATACATGTTATTGCAATAAGATTTTGCAGCTGCTCCTTGCTTTTTTTTGAATCTATCTTTTGGTATTCTTCGAGCCAGTCTACTACCTGCTCAAAGTTTATCAATTCTGACAAATTATTAATTCCTCTCGTAGTTTCAGTTCCATTATATCATTTTAATAAAAAATTTGGTAAAATAAAAATCATGGGTCAAAATAAAATATTAAAAATGAAAAACGAAATTATTAAATACGGAAATAAACTTGGCGACAAAAATATGTCTCCTGCTACATCAGGCAATATCAGCGTAAGATGCGGCGAGAATATTTTGATTACTGCTTCCGGAACCTGTCTTGCTGATTTATCTGAAGAAGATATAGTGCTTATTGATAAAAATGCAAATATTGTAGAAGGTATGAAAAAACCTTCTTCAGAAAAAAATCTGCATATAGCAATATATAATTTAAGACCTGATATCAATGCAATTGTCCATTGTCATGCGCCTTATACTTCCGCATTTGCAGTGAGTCATATGCCTTTGTCAAAGCCGATTATATCGGAAAATGTGTTTTACTTTGGTGAAATACCAGTAGCTCCTTATGCGCTTCCCGGTTCTGACAAGCTTGTTGAAAATTCGGCAAAGTTTTTTGTAAAACATGATGCGGTGCTTCTGGCAAACCATGGCATTGTTATAGGTGCAAAAGATATTAAAAATGCATACTATCTTATGGAAACAGCAGAAACGTTTGCACAGATTTATCTAAACTCTATGCTTCTCGGCGGAGCCAAAGAACTTTCTCAAAAAGAGATTGAAGAAATTTATGACCTGAAACAACGCAGTATTCAGACTTCATGCTAAAATTTTTGTATGCAGATTACAGGCGGCTATCTAAAATCCAGAAAAATTGATTCTCCCAAAGGCAGCAATGTGCGTCCTACTCTGTCACAAATCAGAGAGAGCATTTTCAGCGTGCTTTTTTCCATAATGGATTTTGGCGGCAAGAGCTTTCTGGATGCGTTTTCAGGCTCGGGTATCATGGGTTTTGAAGCTTTATCAAGGGGATTTAAAAGTGTCTGTTTTTTTGAAAAAGACAAAAAGACATTTTTTTTACTTAAAGAAAACGCTAAAAAACTGGCAATAGAAGCTGATTTTTATATTGGTGATACAATAAAACTACTCTCAAAAACTGACCAAAAATTTAATGTAATATATGTTGACCCGCCGTATCAAAGCGGTCTGTATGACAGTGTGTTGAAAATTGTCAAAGAAAAAAATACACTTGCTGACAACGGTATTATTATTCTCGAACACCCTGCGGATTTAGATATCAATATTGACGGATACGAATTAATAAAACAAAAAACATATTCAGACAAAACTTTGAGCTTTTTAAAAAGAATTATTTAATCTAATCTAGTGTCGCAGTTGCCGCCGGTTGTCTTGAAATCAGACGCTGCGGAAAACTCACCGTTTTCCTTCGCTGTGGCACTGGGTGCTCCGCACACGGCGTGCCAGTCTGATTCCGCTCAACGCAG
>CASFNW010000041.1 GCA_949296245.1 uncultured bacterium | reverse complement strand
GTTCTAAAAGTAAGACTGTATCTGACTTTTTGAGTTCTTCAATCAGCTCTTTTATGTATCTCAAAAAGTTCGAACTTCGCCGCTTTACCCCCACCATTATAGAAAGACTACATGATGTAGTCTTTTTTTGTTGAGAGGCATCTCACTCCCGACGGAGTTCTCTTCTCAACGTCTACCATTTATAAAAAGAGCAGAAAAGGATATTCCGGAATTTTTACTCCTTTGATTTTTGCTAAACTCTCAAAAAATTATTGATAAAGAATTGCAGTTTCTCCTTCTAAATATTCTTTATCATCAAATGTGATTATTACTTTTATCTCTTTTTGTTTTTTTTTGCATATTACTTTTTTAAGAATAAATTTTCCAAAGTAAAGAAAAAAATAAAATGTCATCCCGAATTTATTTCGGGATCTTACCAGTTGGAAACAGAAACTTCAAGTTGGCAAGATTCTGCACTTCGTAAGGACAGGCTCACACAAAATTTTTAAGATCCTGAAACAAGTTCATGATGACAGCTAACTGATTGTTTAAATACCAGATAACGTTCTAAAAGTAAGACTGTATCTAAAATTCCATAAATGTAATATTAATTTTTCTTAAATCATTATAATGACCTTAATTAAAAAACTTGAGGTCGTCATGAAAAAAATATTGATTGGTTTGTTTCTGTTTCTCTTTTGTTCCTGTGCTTGCTACGCAATAGCAAATAATCTGAATACTGATTACAGAAGAGGCTGCTGTTCTCACCATGGAGGAGTGTGCGGCTGCTCGGGAGGAAGAGCCGTTTGCTGCGACGGAACATACAGTCCAACTTGCGGGTGCAATTAATGCATAAATCAATTTTGCTTCTATTAACATTTATATTAACAACATCACAATGCTTTGCTGCACACCAGTATTTGGAAAAAGAATATCAGAACAAATGGTGTAAAGCTAATAATGGTACGACAGAATACATTTTAAGCGATAAAACGAGAGTTGATTGCCTTACAGAAGATTATGCCATTGAATTTGACTTTGCAAATAAATGGGCGGAATCAGTAGGTCAATCCCTCTACTATGCATTATGCACAAATAAAAAAGCCGGCATTGTTTTAATAATGGAAAATCCCCCAAAGGACCAAAAATATCTTTTGAGGCTGCAAGAAGTTGCAAAAAAATACGATATAAGAATTTGGACAATAGAACCCCAAGATATGCTTCAGATAAAGCCTTGCAGCAATATTAATTAATATATAAAATTTACAATTGTTACAAAATCTTTACAAAAAATAAATTATTTAGGCAATTATTGAATACTAAATGTTTTTATTTATATACGAGGAATAATTACAAACACGAGAGGACGACCAAACAATGGGCTACGCAATTTTCACAGCACGAAAATTGATGTTGACCAACCGCATTAACCAGTTAAACTTTAGGATAATGCAGTTGAGCCAGCAGCAACAGACCTTAGCCAACAACGCGGCTAATATGGAACGTTCTATGGCTAGCATGAAGAATCTGTTTAGCAACATCGGTAATATATTCCAGATGGGTATGACGATGCAGCAGAACGCTGTGATGGCTGCATTGACACAAAAAATGCAAAGCACAAACGGTGACTTTAATGATCCAAGCATCCAATCAGGATTACAGGGAATGCTTGGTACATACCTGAGCGGAGGTGCAAACTTCTTCAGTACAGGCTTGGGTATGTCGTTACAGTTAATGAACCAATCAATAGAAACCGTAAATCAAACGAAAATGCAGCAAATAAAAGATATGGAAACACAAATAGAGCTGCAAAGAAAGTCGTTAGAAACACAACTTGCAGCTGCGCAGGAAGAACTCAAGGCAGTCGAAAAAGCAGAAGACAACGAAATCAAAAATTCTGCACCGAAGTTTGCATAAGAGATATAAAAGATTTAATAGTAAAAAGACCGGAATATACAAATCCGGTTTTTTTATTGATTAAAATACTTCTTATCCTTCAATTCATCAGGCATAAACTGCTGGACATAATCCGGATTATCATGGGTATACACATATCCTTTTCCAAAACCATATTTTTTAGCATCTTTGTAGTGCGCATCACGCAGGTGCATAGGAGGAGGAAAATCCAACCCGCTGTGTATATCAGATAAAGCTTCATCAACAGCACAAATAGCAGCATTTGATTTAGGTGCATCAGCTACATATGCTACTGCAAGTGCAAGCGGTATTCTTGCTTCCGGCAATCCAAGAAGTTCAGAAGCCTTATACGCATTAACAGCAACATTTAATGCATTAGGGTCAGCAAGTCCCACATCTTCTGCCGCACAGACAATTAAGCGTCTCGCGATAAATCTGGGGTCTTCTCCTCCGGCAATCATTTTAGCTAACCAGTAAATTGCGGCATTTTTATCGCTGCCTCTCAAACTTTTTTGAAAAGCAGACGCACAATCATAATGTTCCTGTCTTGAATATTTAATTCTCTTTTCCTGTGCCAGAGTTTCCAAAAGTTCTAAAGTAAGATTACGTTTGTTATCTATTAAATCTGCAGCGTAATAAGCATTTTCAACTAGATTTAAGGCAAGCCTTGCATCACCTCTTGCATATTTTACAATAAAGTCAATTACACGCTGTTTCAGGACAATAGGTTCATGCTTGTCAGACAGATATTTAAATCCTTTTTCAACAATAGAATAAAGATTTTCATCATCAATAGGCTGAAGCATTAAAACCTGAACCCTTGATATCAGAGCAGGAACAACCTGAAAAGAAGGATTTTCTGTAGTAGAGCCTATAAGATAAAACGTACCGTTTTCAAGATACGGCAGCAAAGCATCCTGCTGGGTTTTGGAATATCTATGAATTTCATCAATAAAAATAATTGTTTTTTTATTATATCTTAAGTTTTCTTTAGCTTTTTCAACGCAGTCTTTTATGTCTTTTATGCCGGAATTTACTGCACTCAATTCAATAAAAGAGCTGTTAGTATTAGCTGCAACAAGCCTTGCAAGTGTGGTTTTACCGCACCCCGGAGGCCCCCAGAATATACAGGAGAACAAATGTCCGGAACGCAATAAATTTATAAAAGCGGAATTTTGCCCAACGACATTATTCTGCCCCAAAAACTCATCCAGAGACTTTGGACGAAGTTGTTCTGCAAGAGGTATTTGTTTATTTTGATTTGCAAATGAGTCAAATAAATCCATACAATTATGATAAACACCTGACACAGCAAAGTCAAAATTATGACTTCATAAAAAATTCAGTTATAATTATTACTATGAAAAAGGATTATTATAAATTACTTATTTTTTTTCTGATAATTTTTTTGTGTACAGGTGCCGGGTATAGAGGCAGTCTTCCTGATATTGACGCTGAATTTGAAACACAAAGGGAGGCAATTCCTCAACCTACAAAACCAATTTTCAATACTTCAGGACAAAATAACCTTAATCCGAAATACAAAAAAGCACCGAGAGAAAATCCTCAGTATATTGATATAATTTTAAAAAAAGACAAAACTTCTCCATATATAAATGACCTTAATGACGTTATTGCATTACTTGAAAAGATGAAAAAATGCATAGACAACAACGGAAGCGTACAAAAATTCAATGCAATAGCAAGTTCTATTATTGATCATGCTGACTTTATGGCAGAAAAATATGCAGACAGACCGGAGAAATATTATATTTCATTTGTAAAGCTTCAAAATATTGCAGCAGAAGCACGTACTCTGGCAACGCTAAGATGTGAAGCACAGGTTTACCTAAAATATTTAACATATCAGGGAGAAGGACAAATATACAGCCCTAACAGCATAAATACACAAATCGAACTGTTTAGAGAACAGCTTGATATAACCATTCATATTTTAAAAGATGCGACATAGCCATAAAATATACTTGTCTGTCTAATGCAGCAAATAATAATCAGCTATATTGTTAAAATGTTCAGGCAAAAGACAGAGGATATTAGTATGCGTAAATATATGCATTTTGTTTTATTACTATCATTAATCGGAGTCTCACTACCGGCAGATGCATATAAAGTAAAGACATTTAAGCCGCTGAGCATAGCACCTCTGGCTGCACCGTACAGTGAGCCCGGAATTAATGAGAATTATCCTAAAATTACACAAATAGAATTCAATTTATTCAAAAGAACATACGAAAAAGAAAACATATATAACAGACTAAGCCGCATAGAAAAAAGAATTTTCAGAAGAAACTTTAGCTCTATGCCGCTTGCAACAAGAGTTGACAACATACTGGCAAATATTGACCCAGGCGTAATGTACAATATATCAACACGCGAACTTGCAAGACTCGAAACCAAGGTGTTGGGACGTACTTATCCTAATGATGATACGGATTCAAGAATCACACGGTTAGAAAAAGAAATGCTCGGCGCAATGCAGGGCGGTAATCTTTCTGAAAGATTTGATACAGTAAAAACAGCAGCAAAACATTACAACTCATTTCCTGAAATAGTACAGAGTCAAAGTGTATATCAGCAATACAATAATACCAGCCCTTACTATACAACAAACAGAAGTTGGAGCGGTTCAAATATAAACAGAGGAGTAAGCGGTATGCTGAACAATCTGCTTGGAGTAGTATTTGGAAATTTTGGCTCCGGTTCATTAACCGGCTTTACTCCGCCGATATACGATCCTTATAACCCGTATATTAACGGCGTAGGTTCTCAGGACTACTATATGGGAACACATGGCGGACATATGCTCAACAGAAATTTGGGAAACCATTCTACTGTAAGAATTTTAGACTAACTGACAGATTTTGCTTGTTTTGTTATAATAAAATTTATCAATTTTATTATGAAGGAGAGACTTATGGCAAAAGAATGCAGTTTTGATGTTGTATCGGAATTTGATAAACAAGAGTTAGTAAATGCAGTAGACCAGGCAAAAAGAGAATTGACCTCCAGATTTGATTTAAAAAATACAAACTCTGACATAAATCTTGAAGCAGATAAAGCAATTACAATAACAACAAGCGATGACATGAAATTACGTAATATACTTGATATTCTGCAAACTAAGCTTGTTAAAAGAAATATAAATATAAAAATTCTTGACCCGCAGCCTGTAGAAAATGCTCTTGGTGGCAATGTAAGACAGGTATTTAACCTTAAGAAAGGTTTAAGCACAGAGCTTGGAAAAAAGATTGTCGCAGATATAAAGGCTTCTAAAATAAAAGTACAAGCTTCTATTCAGGGTGATCAGGTAAGAGTATCAGGTAAAAGCAAAGATGATTTACAGGAAGTAATAAGACTTTTAAAAGAAAAAGAAGACTCATACGACATCCCGCTTCAATTCCAAAATTACAGATAACTTTTACTATCATTTATTTGCCTGCAACACATGTTAAATTATGTTGCATTATTTACATGCAATAGCAAAAAAAAACTCTTATCTGTATTAAAGCAATAGAAATATAAAGAGTAATATTAATTAAAGTTAAATTTTATTTTGTATTTATTGCAAAAATAATTAGCTTATGAGACATTACACATGGGCAGGAAAAATGATAATTAATCAAAAACCAAATATATTATACAAAAAGCCGAATATTCGCAAAAAAAATGATTTTGCGATGAGAGAAGAATTTTCTAATAATATTGAAACGCCTTTAAAGAGAGAAAGAGATAATATTTCCTTTAAAGGCGTTTCTTTTAACAGCCTAAAAAAATCATTTGCATTATACAACAATAAAGAATACAGTCTAAAAGACAACCTTGCTTTTCTAAAAAAATATATAGGCAAAGCACCTGTAGTTCTTGAAGAAAACACCAGCAGCTGGGAAGAAATTAAAAAATATATCACAAAAACAGCAGACGGTTCGGAAATAAAAATAAAAGAAAAAAACTGGACTAAACAGTTATTTGATGCAGCAATCTCTCCGATAACAGATATTCCTTTTCGCATTGTAGCATCATTAAAAAAATCTTTTTTCAGCAATGCAGCAAAAAAAGCAAAACAGCAATCAGGAAATATCTTAAAAAATCAAATGGAAACACTTGATAACCCGGATATTGTCAACTCCATGATAGGTTATATGGATTCTGCTAACAAATACAAGTATGATACTGACAATATACGTTCTGCCGGCCTGATGTCTAACGCATTAAAAATGTTTGATCCTAAGTCAGGAAACTACAATGCTGTGCACGAAAGAGCGCTGACAAGGATTGTTACGGGATTCATTCCGGCATTTTTCCTTGCAAATGATGCATATAACCTTTCGCGAATATGTGACGATGACCCCCAAAAAGCTGATAAAGAAAGAAAATTACGTTTTAATCAGGAAACAAAACGTGTATTATCAAACGCATATTTACAATTAATCACACTTGGTGCACTGTCAAAATGGATAAACAAGAGCAAAGCAACATTCATTGGAGTAACAGCCCTTACAGTAGTTATAACAGAAGCCTTTTCAAGAATATCAAACGGCAAAAAAATTCACATGATAAACAAGGAAGAAGCCATTGAAATGAATAAGAGAGAGGGAGTTCTTCCGGCTGATTACCAACAGGGTAAAGAGATTAATGCATCCCAAAAGAATAATGCCAATCCTGCATTCAAAAGCTCACAAGTATTTCAAGGTTTTGGAATAGCATCTGACATGCCTTTAGCACAGATGTCAAATACAAATGAACCACAAAAAGCAGCAATTTCTTCAGATTCCAAACCGCTTCTTTCACCTGGAACAATTGCTAAATGGTTTGTAGGAACAATTGCTCTCGCATTTGCAATCAAACATGGTAAAAATATAAAATTACAAAATGGTGCCAAAATCGGAGACTATTTAAAAGTTATTTCTGAAAAATATAACAAAGCTTTTAATTCCTTTACAAGACGTGATTATACACTGGCAAAAGATGAATATCACAGAATAATTTACAAGCTTAAAGAATATGACTCTACTGTCGGTGAATATTTTGAACAGGTAATAAACCGCTACCAAAAAACTAAAAAGGTCGAATCCTTGTCCAAAGAATTTGCACAGGTACTAAACGAAGCAGGGCTAAACGAATTAGGTCAGAAATTTGAACATATAGCAAATGCAAAACTAAATACATCATTTAAAGACATTCCTGCTTATAATGCTGCTCAGGAATTTCTTAAGAACAGAAACAAAACAATTATAACAAATAATTTAAATGAATTATTTAAACTGATGGAAGATAATAATTTATCTGATACGGTACAGCAAATTAAAGAAGTAATCTTTGATAAAAATGGAATTGTAAATACAAATAACTACAACAAAGCAAAAAAACTTGTTAATGAAATTGCTAAAGATTATGCATTTACTTTTGAAAACCGTTTCAAAATTGATGATGCAGCAGAAAATCTATCAATGTTTGAAAAAGCAATTGAAATACTAAGAAATAAAAATCCGCAGGCAGCAGAAAAATATAAAAACCTTGTAGAAAATTCAGTTAATGCTGATTTAATTAACCTCGGGAAAAGAGACATTCCGATTGTAAAAGAATTTGCAGACCTTTTTACAGAACCGTTTAAATTTTTCTGGGGAACAATTACTCTGCCATACAAACACTTCGCGCGCTATATTGCAAACTGGATTAAACCGGAAGTAAAACTGCCCAAATACATAAAAGAGCAGGAACTTGTTGCAACTACGATAGACAGAATTACTAAAGAACCTATGATTAAATTACCAAAAGTATTTGGTGAACACAAAGGTATTGCAAAAATAGATTATGCAAGAGATGACTTTGCAGAATATATGAACAAACAGTTCAATAAAGGTTTTAACACAACCACAATGTCAAGCATTTCTAATTCAGATTTGTCTGCACTTGCAAAAAACACTTCCACTGCAGCAACAATCTGGTTTCTTATGACAGATAACCACAACATGGTTATGCAAAAGTCAAATGGTGAAAATAAACAGCAAGCTGTAACAAAAGCTAAAGAAAGACTTGTACAGGAAACCTCAAGAACCTTCTACAACGTAATGTTTATAAACCTATTCAACAACACATTCCGAAGCCTGTACAACTCAAGCCTGTTTGGAGCGCAAACAGTTAATACAGCTTCAACACTCGTAGGAGAATATGTAAACAGAACTGCCATAGGAATGCCTGTCTCACCAATGTCCAGAAAAGAAATACTCGATAAAGAATACAATAATATTACTGACCCTGGTATAAAAGGTAAATTCTTCAGATTTATGTCGAGACTGACAGGCAAAAAAGTTCTTTCACAGAGAACACCGAATGAGGCTCAACAAAAGCAAAATAACAAATAAAAAAAGACCAACTTAAAGTTGGTCTTTTTTATCTCTCCAATATCCTATAAATGTTTTTCAATATTAGAAACAATAGTTGTTTTGGGCATTAAGCCGACAAGTCTTTCTACTGCTTTGCCGTCTTTGAACACAAGCAATGTAGGCAAACCGCTGACAGAATATTCTTTAGCGGTTTTAAGATTTTCATCGGTATTCAGCTTTACTATTTTTACTTTGCCTTCATATTCTTGAGCTACTTCATCCAAAACAGGTCCAAGTTTTCTGCAAGGTCCGCACCATGGCGCCCAAAAATCAACTATAGTAAGCTCTGATGAATTTACAACCTCCTGTTCAAATGTTGAATCATTAATATCCATAGCATTTGACATAATATCTATCTCCTCCTTAAATTACATCCTATAATGTATAAGATAATTCTATCAAAAAGTCAATTAATAGGCTAGTTATATATAAATACAAAAAAATTATTGACTCTGCAGCTTTTTTTGATATGCTTAAGTAACAGGTTAACTTTCCTGGTTAGAGAGAATCTGAATTAGAAAATTAGATTAGTAGAGCTTGCTCTACCAACTCTAAAAAATTGAATATTATATGCCACGTTAGCTCCCTTGTGGAACGAAGTGGAACAGAGTCAGATTAGTAGAGCTTGCTCTACCAACTCTAAAAAATTGAATATTATATGCCACGTTAGCTCAGTTGGTAGAGCAAGGGACTGAAAATCCCTGTGTCCTTGGTTCGATTCCGAGACGTGGCACCACTTTAAAGACAGCTTAGGCTGTCTTTTTTGCTTCTCGGTATCGAACCCTTGGTTACCTCTCAATAAATGTGTCACCGGCACATTTATTTCGGCAGAGTCCTCTCCTAAAACAAGACATTTAGTCTTGTTTTACTCGGCAAAGTGAGACGTGGTACCACTTAAAACCAGTCACTGTGTGTTTTTTAAATAGTTGTAAATAAATATAACGAAATTAACAATTATATTTCTTTACGTGCTTTAATCCAAATGTATGAAGATAACAAATAATCAAAGCTATAATAACTATAATCCAAAATTCGGTGCAAAACTCGGATGGCGTGCTGCTTATGAGTTAAAAAATACACCTGCAAAGTTGGAAGCAATTTCACAAAAATTAAAAAATATGGGAGAACCGACTACTATTGTTGATATAATGTCACAAGATACAAAAAATGGTCGAATGTATTCGTTACGTTTGTTCAATGAAATATTTGGGGACCAATATAATATATCTTTATTAAAAGATAATCATAATAAAGATGTTGTTTTTTCGGCAGCTAAGGATTTTATTAGTAATCTGGAAAATATAACAAAAACAACTATTGAAAATAAAGAATATAGTATATTTAATCAAATCAGAGATAAACATTCAGGTTCTTACCCTTTAATTAAATACTTAAAGGGTGTAATCAGTCACGCAAGAGAAAATGGGAAATATTTGAGCCCCGAAACCGAACAAAGATTTTTTAAACAATTTTCATAGTTATATTTACTTAGATGTCTTTATTATAAGATGAACCATATTCTTTAATCTATTTTAAAGAATTATAGTTTTTAGCTTATTTTAATTTTGATTTTCTGTAAGACATAAAAGAAAAAGCAAACTAAAAATGATAAGTTTAGTTAAAAAATTTTTTATTATATAGCAGATTTTAAATACACATGTAAAAATAATAAAAAAGAAAAAGGAGAAAAAAATGAAAAATATACTTATCATAATCATGCTTATTGGATTAGCAGCACCCGCTTTTGCTGCCGTAGATACCTGGTTTAATACAAATCCCTACAAAAAATACGACAAATCAATACAACTTCAAAAGATACATAGTGATGTTTATGACAAAGACGGTATAAAAATAGAAAAAAATATGTACAAATTCGAATATTCATACAAGGAAGGTAATCCTTATGAATATATAATTACCAACAATACAGACCAGGATTTATTGTTGAAAGGAGTTGACTCAGAGTATCACGCAAATAAGAATATTACGAGAAAAAGCCACTGGACACGTGTAAATGCAAGATATCTTAAATATTGGCAAACATATATACCGCTGGTTGGAGAATACAACGGTGTTAAAGGAGATATAGAAAAGAATCCTTACTTGTACGATTTTCCAAAGAATTACACAATAAAAAAAGGAGAATCTTTAAGAATTCTGGCGATGGGATTAGATTTAAACAGAATACAATCAGTAACATTCATTTTTAAAGATAATTTAAAAATAACATTTTAAAGAGGTATCTCAAATTTATTTTTTTGCTTTAAAAAATGTATAACTGCCGGCCATAAATGCTAATACACTATTTATAAATAAAGAATTTTTAGCAGGAGATTTAAAAACACTGCATTTACGACCGACAAAATCAAGCCCCACACCAAAAGCAAACCACCCTAAGGCAGTTTGAGCAGCCGGCTGTATAGACAACTTATTTGAGTTAACTTTAGAATTTTTTGCACAATTAAAATTTTGTGCAAAACTAACATTTTGTACACGCATATTAAAACCATAATTTAGCTAGTGTTTATTCATATAGTAAAACAAAAAACAATATACTCAACATGCGAGATTAAAATAAATAGTTAACATTAAAAATTAAGTGATAAAATAAATATATAAATTGCGGATGTAATTCAGTGGTAGAATGCAACCTTCCCAAGGTTGACGCCGCGGGTTCGAGTCCCGTCGTCCGCTTGTTTTCTTTTCATAGTCTTTTGCCTCTCACCCGTATATGTACGCAAACAAGTTTGCTGTACTTTTTTGTCCAGTTTGATTTGTACGGCTAGATAGATTATTTTGGTAAAGTTGGCTTTGTGTGGGCATTTTCGGGTCGGAAAAATTAAGTTTACAAAAAAATCAAACTGGAAAACTGGACTTTTTCTGGACTGTACGGATAGTCCAGTTCCGCAAATTTAAAAAAATATCATAAGGTTTAAGAATTTTGAACAAGGTCGGAAGTTTTTTCTTAAGGTCGGAAGAATTTTCATCAAGCTTGTAAAAATCATTATGTATAATTTTTATGATAGTATAGATATATGGAAAAAATTTATTGTTTATTAAATAAATACGTACAATCAATTAATGAATGTAATCTAGAATTAGCAAGAGAAATATGGGAT
>CASFNW010000040.1 GCA_949296245.1 uncultured bacterium | reverse complement strand
GGAGATACTTCGTATCTCACTTAGCATACCTCCATTAAAAACTTGACATTTAGTCAACTTTTTAATGGAGTCCTTACAAGCCGGCTCAATGTCCTCGCTTCCCGGGTTTCACCCGTCCGAAAATCCGCTTGTTGAACCTGTGCAATAAACAAGTTCAATATTTAACAATAAGTCCGGCACAGTCAACAAGCGAAATCTGACAGGGCTTTGCCCCATGCGAAGGCAAACCAAGCTTTGCCGTAGCGTCAGTATTCCAAGACAGCCTCGAGACGGCACCTGCTCACCTTTTCAAATGACACTCAAAAATTTTGCTCACGTTCCTTATCGCAAAATTTTCTCGGACAATTTTATTAGTGCTTTCGACAAATCAAATCTGTGCTCCGCCGTCTTTTTTCATCTTATCAAGAGCTTTTTTGGATCCGGAACTTTCTTTTGCAAGTTGAATCACAAAATCTGCAGCCTGTGCATCTCTTGCTATTGCTTCTTTTAGAGCAAGTATTTCTTCAACTGTCATTTCTTTTGTATCTGACATATTTTCAAGATTTTCTTTAAAAAGCTCTTGTGCTTTTTCATCATATCCCGGCAGATTTTTCTTAAACCCGTACCATTTATGGAACTGATGCAGCATATAATATATATTTATTTCTCCATTTCTCAACACAAACATTTCGCGTGATTTAAAGGAAATATGCAATTTCTTTTGTGCGAAAAGTCCTGTCATAAAATTTATATACAAAGCTTTAAAACCTTTTAGAGGAGTAATAAAGCCTTCTTCTTCATTAATTTTTGCAAGAATTTTATCCGCAAAATCTATTTTATAAACAGGGGTACCCTGCTGTTGTATAAATTTTAATAATAATTCCGGTTTTGTTAGGCAGGATTTTACAATATTTTTTACTTCTGCATCCATAGACTCAAGAATTTTTTCAGTTTCAACCGTTAATGTCATTGTTTCAGAAGCATTTATATGAGTTTTGGTTGTTGAATTTGTATAAGTTTTTGGCTTAAGCCTGTCCATTGTCTGCTCAAGACGCTTTTTTCTGCGCTCCAAAATATAATTTACTATCCTGTTTATAAATTTATTCATAGTAAACATTAAAACATATTTTTATAAACTTATACAATATGATTAACCTTGGAATATGTATAAAAGATTACGCGTTAGTAAACAACTAAATATGCATCCCTAATTAAAAAATAAAATAACAGATATTTTATTTTAGAGCGGCTTAAAATCCGGTATTTATACACTAAATTCCACAGATACTACAAAAAGCCTGTTATTCTTGTATATGTTAATAGAGATTCTTCATTCGTTTCACTCCTTCAGAATGACGCAATAATCGTCATTCTGAGCTGTAAGGCGAAGAATCTTAAAGTAACAACCTTTCTCGTGATAAACTTTCTCAAGCAGTCACTCATTTATTCATTTCTTTGTAAAGAATAATTAAGCGCAAAACACCTACAGCGCATAATGTATTCCATAATATTTACGTTAGTGATATTATTTTGACAACGGTTTGCTTTTCGGGCATGCCCGTGTTTGAAATGTTATTAAATTAAAATTTTATTTGGAGTTTAAGATGAAAAAGAGCTTTCCAAAGTATTTACTTGTTGCAGCTGTATTGACTACTTGTATGGTAAATACCGTATACACCGGTGCTGAAGTAATAGATACTCCCGTTAATCAAGTGTCGTATACATCTACTCCGGAAGAAAATACGCATGTTACTTCTTCGGGCAGTTTGACTGTAACAGGCGATTCAACATTTGACGGCGGTCATAGCGATGTGCATGGCGGCGGCTTGCATAATGAAAGTACTGTTACTTTAAATAATGCAACATTTACAAACAATGAGGCGCCTACATTTATTGAAAATAATACCTTTGCAGCCGGCTTAGGCGGTGCCATATATAACGCAGCAAATGCGCAAATTACAATAAGCGGAGATGCTGTTTTCGGTAATGGTCAAATTAACGCTGATGGCTCAGTAACAACATCAAACGGCAACTATTCTCAAATGCACGGCGGTGCGATTTATAATGCCGGCGTAATTAACATTACCGGTGATAATGCTATTTTTGCGGGTAATACATCAGAATATGTCGGTGGTGCCATATCTAATAACGGAACAATTGAAATTGGTAATAATGCACAATTTATAGGTAATATTGCCGAGGGTCTTCCCGAATCTGTTTCTTCGGACAGAGGCGGCCAGGGCGGTGCTATCCACAATCAAGGCGGTACTATAACAATCGGTACTGGTTCTAAATTCTATGGAAACGAAGCAAGAGGATACGCAGGCGGTGCAATCTATCAGGACAATAATGCTGATGTAGGGTCTTCCTCTTTAACAATTGGTAATAATGCGGAATTTGTAGGTAATAAATCTACTGCAAGCCACGGCGGTGCTATCATGAACTATGATTCAACCGGCAGTGATTCTATAGATGCTACTCTCAATATAGGTACAAATACGCGTTTTGAAAAAAATGAGGCTCAAAAGTCTGGTGGTGCTATTTCTAACTGGGGCGGAAACACGACTGTTGGTGAAGGTTCCAGTTTTAAACAAAATACGGCAAAAACAGACGGCGGTGCTGTTGCTAACCAATCCGGCGGTACAATGACCATTAACGGCGGAACTGTTTTTGAAAACAATACTGCGACAAATAACGGCGGTGCTATATATAATGCTGCAGAGCTGGAATTAAATACAAATGCGGGGGATATTACTTTTAACGAAAATACAGCAAACGGTGCTGCAAACGATATATATGCCGCAGCAAACTCAACAACAAATCTGACCGGCAGCCACTCAATATCAATAAACGGAGGTATTTCCGGTGCACAGGGTGCTCAAATTAATAATCAAGTCACAACTTTGGATTTGAATGCATCTGCTTCCGGTTATAAAGGTACATATACTCAAACATCAGGAACAACAAATGTTGCCTCCGGCTTTTTCGGCGGAACAAGTAACATAAACGGCGGTTCTGTTTTGATGGAAAACGGTTCATCTGTTGTCTCCGGCTCTGATGTAACTGTAAAGACCGGCAGTGATATGACAATAGACACCGATGCAAATGTTACTGTGTCGGGCGCTATAACTGCCGCTGCTGATACTTTGGTAAATAAAGGTAATTTGACAGTTACCGGTGAAAATGCCTCTTTGAATGGTGCTCTTACTCAGACATATGATGATGCTTCTTTAACGGTTGCAGACGGTGCAACTTTGGCAATAGCCGAACTCAAAGATGGCAAACTTTCAATTGATGGCGGCGTTCTAGGTTCTGATTTGGCTGTTACGCAATCCGTTGATTTGGAAATAACCGGCAGTGATTCCGTGATTGATTCGCAGGGGTTGAAAGTCGGCAAATATCATGTTGTTAACGCACAGGGCAGCAGTTTGAATCTGTCGGGTGATTTTACCGTTGACGGCGGTGTGCTTGGTACATCCGTTATTATCTCAAACGGCTCAATAAATGCAGTAAATCCTGAGGGTGATATAACAATAGCCAATTCGAATAAACTGACACTTTCTGACAATGCAACATCAGACAAAGGTTTTAATGTTACAACGGGTACTTTGCAGCTAGCTCCGACAGAAGAGGGCACTCTCAATTTGGGAGCAAATAATGCTATTACCGGCAATGGTAGTGTTGTAGTAGAACAGATAGTTGTACAAAACCAAGTAAAAAATCCTGCCTATAAACCGAATGATCCTCCTTCTCAGGAATTTATTACAGAAACTATCGGCAAGGGCGTAGGCACTATCAATATAGCTTCTGACAACAGTAAGTTTACAGGGACATACACACAAAATGACGGTACGGTTGTTGTACAAAACGGCGGTGTATTCTTTGGCGGTACAAATACAATAAATACAGTTAAGGATTCTGTTTATACCGGTGGCGGTGAGCTTGTCCTGGAAGACGGAGCACTTCTTGCAAGTGATGTAACTCTTAACGGTAATGTTGACGCAGGTGTTACTGATCTTGCATCCGTAATGTTTAAGGACGAAGTAATCGGAACGGGCGAAGACGGTGCTCTTACTCAGAAAGATATAGCTTTAGGTGTATTTGAACATGCCGCTATAAATGACGGCACTGCAAATGTTTATGTAAGTAAAGCAGGTGCTGTTTTTGCAAACGGTCAAACTTTTGATGAGGATATATCTCTTGCAAGCGGTTCCGGTGTAAGACTAATCGGTTTTGCTGACGGATCCGGCGTAAACGGTAATATTACACTCGGTGAAAAAACAGCTCTTGTGTATATGGACGGAGCTTTGATAAAAGATGACTCTTCCTTAAATATGACCAATGCTGATTTGATTTTTGCTAATAATGAAAATATTTCGTACAACCCTGAAATTAAGGGCTCTGGCACCATTTCCATGTACGGAAGCGGTACAACATCAGTTGCTTCCGCATTGAATGAAAAGATTAATGTAGTTTCTGAAAACGGCGTTTTAAATCTTGATAACAAGACTACAACCGCTGTTGGTAATATTAAGGCATATGACGGTGCCATTAACTTAAAGGCTGATAATGTTACCGTAAAAGATGTAAAGGTAAGCGGTTCAACAGGTTCTGCAAGCTTTAGCGGAAATGTTACAAGCTCAGGAACAGCAACTGTAGAAGACGGCGCTACATTAAATCTTATAGGTCAGTCAGAGTTTGCAAAGATGACACTTGCAAACGGCAACCTCAATACAATGGGGAACAATGCAATAAACACTGTTACTGTCGGTAACTTAGATCTGTCTGCTAATTCCAATATTTTGTTTGATGTTGATCCTCGTACAAATGCAATGGACAGTATCAATGCAACAACTATAATCAATGATTCCGATAGTACGGTGCTTGTTTCCGGTATAAACTTTACACAATCACCAATTGACAGAAATGTTACTTTTGATATTACAAATCTGATTCAGGAAAACGGTCAGGGACAGTCTAATCTTGTCAGACTTCCTGACGGCGGTGTAGTTGCAAACAGCGCAATGGGTCAATATCTGATTACATCTCAGGGCGGGGCTTCTCCTATCCTTGATGCAAGTCTGCTTTCATTGAATCCTCAGATGTACAGAGGTCAGGTTGCTACAATTGCTTCTTGGCAAAACCAGCTGCTTGTTAACAATCTGTTATTTGACCATATGAATCTTGTCACAAGAAAGCTTATGGACGAAGAAAGAACAGCAAATAAATATGCTGCTGCTGTTCCTCAAATAGATCCGTATCAATACAGTATACAGGATGGCAGCCTGTGGTATAAAGCATACGGTGCATTTGAAACTCTTTCTATGACAAAAGGATTAAATGTAGGTAACAATGCATACGGATCTTTAATCGGTGCAGACTTCCCGCTTATTAACCTTAAAAACGGATGGAAATTAGTTCCGACAGCTTATATCGGTTATAATGGCGCTCATCAGCACTTTAACGGTGTAAGCATGTACCAGAACGGTGCTCAGCTCGGTATCATGGGTACAGCTTACAAAGGTGACTTTATGACATCATTACTGGCTTACGGCGGAGGCTATGCCAATGATATGACAGTAAGAGGCCATTACGGCGGAGGCAGCGACACTACAGGAAACTGGTTTGCCGGTGTTGCTTCAAAATCCGCTTACAATATTCGTTTACCGCATGATTTTATAATCCAGCCCGCATTTATGGCTGCTTATAATGCATTCGGCCAGCAGAACTGGGGCTCCAATTTCGGTAATATGAGTATGAGTTCAGGTATGCTTAACGGCCTGAATATCGCTCCGGGATTGAACTTCATCTGGCAGAAGAAGACTTTTAGTATTTACGCTACAACACAGCTTGTATACAACGTTATGGGCGGTGTTGACGGAAAAGCAGGCAACATTGATATGGGTTATGTGAGAATGAGACACTGTTACTTTGAATACGGTCTCGGTGTTATGAAGAAATTTAAAGACACATTCTCCGGTTATCTGCAGTTTGTTATCAGAAACGGCGGCAGAACTGGTATCGGCTTCTCCGGCGGTATGCAATGGAAAGTAGGCAAGTAGTCAAAGTACTTATATAAAGATAAAAGAACCTCCATTTTATAAGGAGGTTCTTTTATTTCTACAGACATTCTGGAAAACTGTGATTATGTCATTCCTGTATATGTTACGTAATTCGATGACAGATTTAATATATTGATAATATTTATTATATGAAACAGTTGTGTTTTGAGGCAATTTTTACAGCAGCCTGTCGCTGAAAAATTGCCGTTAAAATACTTACTGTTTCTTTTGATATAGCTTGTTTTTCTTTCTTTTCCCTCCATTTTGACTTGACATTTAGTCAATTCAAAACGGAGTTCTTGATTAAAAGAAAGAAAATGAACCATACTCAAGAGCATCCTGATTCGTAAGGCTCGTAAACTCGCCAACGACTCAAGCAAGAAAAATAAGCTGATTAAAACAGACTCTTTGTATTTATTTTCAAAATTTTGTAATCAAGGTTACAACGGCAGAGCCGTCTTACACTTCGTGTGCAGCTTCGCTGCTAATTAAATTTCTCATAATTAATATTATCACTGCATAGATATATTAGTTTTTACTTTTATTATTTCTAATATAAAGAAAAGACTATTTTATAATCGAATAATGTAACATATACAAGAATGACAGATTAGGGTTAGGAGTGTCTGTCCTGTTGTAATCTTAATTGAAAATAGTCTTGTTTGAAAAATTTATCAGACCCTGTGGATGCAAAATTAAAAATTTATATTATATGTTCTATCGGTTGAACCAGACTATACATAATTGACTCTTTGTTAAGAATTTTCAATCTCCACTTGATATTCGAATGTGTTTAAAGTAGTGTATAATAAGAAATTAATCTTTGAAAGGAATATAAAAATGGCAAAACAATGTGCAATATGCGGTAAAACAAAGCTTAAAGCAGCTAAAATTTCTTTTTCTCACAAACAGCACGTTCACAGACAGGAAGTTAATCTCCAGTCTGTAAAAGTTAACCAGAACGGTACTGTAAAAAGAATAGATGTTTGCACTTCCTGTATAAGAGCAGGCAAAGTTCAAAGAGCTTTATAATCCGTTAAAATTTTAATTCAAAAAAGACTCCTCAAAATAAGGAGTCTTTTTTTGCTTAAAATTACATTATTTGTGCGATAGCCAAAATTATTTTTGTAATATTATTGTATTGTAAAATTATTTGTAATTTTCATTCTAAAATGATATATTACAATAGGAGATATAGGATAGAAAGAGGATACATACTGTGTCAGAAGGTCACTGGATTGCACATTTAGGTCAATTTAATATAAATCTTGATACAGTTATCACAATGTGGATTACAATGGGTATCCTTATAGTGTTTGCTATTCTGGCTACACGCAAAATGTCTCTTATCCCGAACAGATTACAGGCTGTTGCTGAAGGTATACTGGGAGCATTCGTAGGTTTAACGGATTCTATGATTGGAAAAAACGGACGCAAGCATATACCTCTTTTAGCAACACTGTTTTTGTTCATTCTGACAGCAAACCTGTTAGGTCAATTGCCATGGCGTTTATATCATTTGAAAACCGGCGAACTCGCTTCTCCGACTAATGATATAAATATGACTGCAGCTATGGCTATAATGGTTTTGATATATTATGTTTATCAGGGCGTTAAGGTTAAAGGCTTAAAGTACTTTTTACACGAGTTTAGCGCTGTAGGTATAATAATGGCTCTTATAGAGCTGCTTGAGATGGTTGTAAGACCTTTTTCTCTGGCTCTTCGACTTTTTGCCAACATACTGGCAGGCGAGCTTTTGATAGTTACTTTTGTAGGGCTTTGCGCTTATCTTTTGCCTCTGCCTTTTATGCTGTTTGAAGTGTTTGTTGCTTTTGTACAAGCGCTTGTATTTATGCTTTTGTCAACAGCGTATATAGCTATGGCAGCGCAGGAAGAAGAACATTAATTTAAAAAATAAGAATTAGTAAATAAAAAGGAGAAAATTATGGCAGTAGAACAAGTAGCAGTTGAAGTTGCATCAATGGCAAAATTAGGTGCAGGTATTGCAATCGGTTTTGGTGCAATCGGTGCCGGAATCGGTCTGGGTATTGCAACAAAAGGTCTTTTGGACGCTGTATCAAGACAACCTGAAATCGCTGGTAAAGCATTAATTTACTTCATTATTGGTGCAGGTCTTGCAGAAGCTTGTGCTATCTATGCATTATTCATCGCATTACAGTTACTCGGTTAAAATTTTTGACAGGCATCCGGTGTTGATTTTGGCAAACAACGGTCATTACCGGCAGATATTGCTCCGGTATAATGTCAACAAACAAATATATATAAGAAAATAAAAAAAT
The DNA here is from genome assembly GCA_949296245.1 of uncultured bacterium. GTDB lineage: Bacteria > Cyanobacteriota > Vampirovibrionia > Gastranaerophilales > Gastranaerophilaceae > Limenecus. The sequence continues at coordinate 9,457 of CASFNW010000040.1, read as the reverse complement.
TATGGAAATTAACGCAACTATATTAGTATCAGCAATAAGTTTTATTGTATTCATTTTTATTATGAACAGCATTTTGTATAAACCTGTTCTTGAAATTATGGAAAAAAGACAGAAATACATAGATGCAAATAAAAATGAAGCTGACGAACATCGCAAAAAAGCTCAGGACTTGCTTTCTGACAAGCAGGCAAGAGTTGCTGATGCACAGAGAAAATCCCGTGATATAGTTGCTTCAAAAGCTGATGCGCTGAAAGAAGAAAAAGCAAAAGTCTTGAAGGATACAAAAGACAGTGTGACAAACTATTTTTGCGAACAAAAACAGAATCTTGCCCGCCAGAGAGAAGAGGCATCGCATAATATGAAATACGATGTGGCTGATATTGCAAACCGTCTTACAACAAAATTGATGGGTACAGGTATCGCTTTTGAACCTGTAAGCGAGCAGGAAGTTGAAGAGGTAATGAAGAAAAATGCTTGATTTTAGCTTCTCAAATATTCTACATTCAAACGTAATTAACTTTGCGATAATGATTGCACTGTTTGTATTTATCGGATATAAATTGAAAGTTGGTCAAAAAATCGAAGATATGAGAGTATCTATAAAAAACAAAGTTGAAGAATCTGATGCAATCAAAGAAGAAGCTAAAAAAGATTTTCAAAAGGTTTCTGATTCACTGGCAAATATAGAAGAAGAATTGAACGCAATTGTTTCAAAGGCAGAGGAAACTGCAAAGTCTTTTGAACAAAAGGCTAGAGAAGATTTGGACAGATCTGTTGCTTTGATTAAACAAAACATAGAAAAACAGATTGAAACAGAACAAAACCATGTACAGGGTGAACTTCTTCATAATGTAGCATCATCTTCAATAGAAATTGCTCAAAGACAGATTAAAACAGCTCTTGATAAAGATAAACAGCTGCACAGAAAATATATAGAAGACTTTATCAACAGTATTGATAAAGCGGATGTATAACGGATGAACAATTATGACATCAATGACAATAGATAACAAATTAATACCATTAGCCCAAAGATACTCAGACGCTTTATGTGAAGTTGCAAAAAGCCGAAATGAACTCGATTTTGTACAGTCTGATTTGAAAACTGTTTGTGAGGCTTTGAATTCTGTAAGCGAATTTGATAATTTTCTCACACATCCCGTTATTCCTTTGTCTGAAAAAAAAGATATGGTAAAGGCTGTATTTGAGGGGAAAATTAATACAGATGTGTTAAATCTTATTTTTATACTTCTTGAAAAAAATAAGATTAATTTGATAAGCGCAATTTCATATTGCTTTGATGAATCTATGGATGCAGCAAAAAACATACTAAAAGTCGGTGTTGTTTCTGCTGTAGAAATTGATGATGACTTAAAACAAAAATTGAAAGATAAACTGGAAAATAAACTCAAAAAATCAATAAAATTTGAGTTTGATATAAATCCTGATATCATTGCAGGTCTTGTTTTGAAAATTCAGGATAAAACAATTGACGGTTCTATGGCGACAAAACTTGAAGGTTTTAAAAAGACTTTAAGACAGTAATGAGCTAAGAACTTTCTTAAATCACCGAAAATCAGGATAATAATATTAGTAGAAAGATATAAAGGAAAACAAAATGGCAACAATAAGACCGGATGAAATTACTTCTATCATCAAAGCCAAAATTGAAAATTATGCTTCTGAAATGGAAGTTTCAAATATTGGCTCTGTATTGGAAGTCGGCGACGGTATTGCCCGTGTTTACGGTTTGCGAAATGCAATGTCAAACGAGCTTGTAGAGTTCGAGGACGGTAAAGGCACACTGGGTATTACACTGAACCTTGAAGAGGATAATGTTGGTGTTGTTATTCTTGGTGAATATCAGCATATCAAAGAAGGTATGACAGTAAAGACAACCGGAAGAATTGCTTCTGTTCCGGTGGGCGAAGGACTTATCGGAAGAATAGTAAGTCCGACAGGCAGACCGGTTGACGGAAAAGGAGATATTCATTATGAAAAAACAAGACCTGTAGAAAGAGTTGCTCCGGGTATTGTTTCAAGAAAATCGGTTCATCAGCCTTTGCAAACAGGTTTGACAGCTATCGACGCTTTGACACCTATAGGCAGAGGTCAGCGTGAGTTGATTATCGGAGACAGACAGACAGGTAAGACTGCTATTGCAATAGATACAATAATCAACCAGAAAGGCCAGGATGTAATCTGTGTATACGTTGCAATCGGACAGAAGACTTCAACCGTTGCGCAATTAGCTAAAAAGCTGGAAGACTTCGGCGCAATGGATTACACAATAATCGTATCAGCAACTGCTGATGAATCCGCTCCGCTGCAATTTATTGCACCGTTTGCTGGTGTAGCTATTGCCGAAGAATTTATGGAACAGGGTAAACACGTACTTATTGTATACGATGACCTTACAAAACACGCTCAGGCATACCGTGCAATGAGTTTGCTGTTAAGAAGACCACCGGGACGTGAAGCATATCCTGGTGATGTATTCTACCTCCATTCAAGACTTCTTGAAAGAGCATGTAAATTGAGTGACAAGTTAGGCGGCGGTTCTATTACTGCTCTGCCTATCATTGAAACTCAAGCGGGTGATGTTTCAGCGTATATTCCGACAAACGTAATTTCTATTACTGATGGTCAGATATTCCTTGAAACAGGCTTGTTTAACTCCGGTATCAGACCTGCTATCAATGCCGGTATTTCAGTTTCCCGTGTAGGCGGTGCTGCTCAAACTAAAGCAACTAAACAGGTCGGCGGTAAATTGAGACTTGACCTTGCACAATTCAGAGAACTGGAAGCATTTGCTCAATTCGCTTCTGATTTGGATAAGGCTACTCAGGATCAGTTGAGAAGAGGTCAGAAACTTACAGAAGTTTTAAAACAGCCTCAGTATTCACCTTTGAGCGTAGCAAAACAGGTAAGCATACTGTTTGCTGCTAACGAAGGAATTCTTGACGATATTGATAACAGATATATCCAAAAATTCAAAAAAGAATGGTTTGAATATTTTGATGCAAATATGTCAGAACTTGCTCAAAGACTCAATGAAGGTTCTGCTTTGAGTGATGATGACAAAAATGCATTGAAAGAAAATCTTGAAACCTTCAAATCATCTTTGTTTAACGCATAATTTGTAAAATTATGAGGTATTCAATTTTTGAATACCTCATATAAATACATTTAAAGGAAAGTACATGCCAAATTTATTAGATATAAAAGACAGAATATCAAGTATTCAAAATACAAAAAAAATTACAAAAGCAATGAAAATGGTTGCTGCGGCTAAAGTTAAAAAATCGCAGGTCAAGGTGCTTTCTGCACGTCCGTTTTCAAAAGCACTTGCAGAAGCTTTTGTTAAAGTTTTGTCCTGTACGGAAGGATTTTCTTCTGCAGGTTTAAAAATCGAAAGGGCAATTGATAATTATCCTGTTCTTATGCAAAAAAGAGAGCAAAAAACAGCCGGTATACTTGTTATTACATCTAATAAAGGGCTGGCAGGCGCTTATAACGCAAATGTTATTCGTTTTACTCTTAAAAAAATAAAAGAGTATAAAGAAAAGGGTATTGATGTAAAACTCTTTATTGTCGGTACAAAAGGGGTTGCTTCTTTAAGAAGAAAAGCTCAGGAAATGAATGTTGAAATGGTTCAAACCTATACAAAAATTTCTCAGGAGCCGAATTCTTCTAATGCAATAGTTATTGCAGAAGATTTAGCACAGTCTTTTGTAGATGAAAAAATTGACAGTATTGAAATTGTAACAACACGCTTTAAAAATATGATGTCTTATAAGGTGGAAGATTGGAAAATCCTGCCTGTCGATGACATTAAAGGAACACTGGGTGATGATACTAAAGAGGAAAAAACAATTGACCCTCTGATGGCATTTGAACCGGATTCAGACCATATTTTGCAAAAAATTGTTCCTATGTTTATTACAAACATTATTTATCAGGCATTATTAGAAGCCGTAGCAAGCGAGCTTGCTGCCAGAATGACAGCTATGTCTTCCGCTACGAACAATGCTGATGAAATGATAAGACTTCTTACCATTGACTACAATAAAGCTCGTCAGGCAGCTATTACACAGGAAATTTCCGAAGTTGTATCCGGTGCTGATGCCTTGAAAAATTAGGCGCTTTTATTGTAAAATACACTAGATAGATTTGAATGGTATGAATTATGGGTTATAAAATTTTAAACAAAAAAGAGTTATGTCCTAATCAGTATGAATTAACAATTCATGCTCCTTATATTACAAAAAATGCGCAGGCCGGACAGTTTATAATCCTGAGAGTATCAAAAGACGGTGAGCGTATACCTTTAACGATTGCTGACTATAACAGAGACAAAGGCGAGCTTACTATTGTATTTATGGCTGTTGGTTTTACTACAAAACAACTCGCATTGCTAAATGCAGGTGATGAGTTAGAGGATATCGTAGGACCTTTGGGTCAGCCTACACATATAGAAAAATACGGTACAGTTGTTTGTCTTGCAGGCGGATACGGAGCAGCACCCTGCTATTTGATTGCAAAAGCTTTTAAAGAAGCAGGCAACAAAGTTTATATGATTATGGGTGCAAGAACAAAAGATTTAATCTTCTGGCAGGATAAAATGAAAGATGCCTGTACAGAATTATTCATAACAACTGATGACGGTTCACTCGGTACAAAAGGTTTTGTAACCGGCGTTTTGGAAGATATAATGAACAAAGAAAAAGTTGATTATGCTATTGCAGTAGGACCTATGCCAATGATGAGAGCAGTTGCGGAACTTACAAGAGGCAAGGGGATTAAAACAGAAGCCAGCATGAATCCTATCATGGTTGACGGTACTGGTATGTGCGGCGCATGTCGTGTTACTGTGGGCGGAGAAGTCAAGTTTGCCTGTGTTGACGGCCCGGATTTTGATGCACATAAAATTGACTTTGACGAAGTAATAAATCGTACTAAAATATATAAAGATTACGAAAAAAAACGCAGCGAAAACTGCAATTTATATAAACAAGCGGATGTGATAAAGAATTAACAATCAGGAGATAAAAATATGCCATTTATACCGATTTGCCCTTTAATGAGCGCAGGAAATGATATCGAAATAGTTTGTGCACAGGAAAAATGCGCCTGGTATTTAAAAAACTATAAAACTTGTTCAGTTTATTTACTTGCACACAATGCAGCACTGGACATTAAACAAAAACAATCACAAATGACTTCAAATAAGTAAAAAAGAGCTGATATCAGCTCTTTTTTATACTTATTATTTTGTTAAAGTAGATGTTAATTGTTCCTTTTTAGGGTCATTTAATATTTCATCAATAGCTTTAGTTATTGAATCGTAACTCCAATTATTTATCCAGTTTGTAGATATTAATTTTTGAAGATATTCTATGTTACTTTTCCAATGCTCAAATTCCGGTGTATCTTCTACTTTTGCGTCATTGTATTCTTTTATTGCGTTATTTATTTTCGCCGCATATTCTTTGCTCAGCAGTTTGCCTTTTTGGTCACCGTCTATATCTATACTTTCAATAGGTACATACGGCGTTTCTGCTAATTGCTTCAATATTCTTTCGTCTTCTTCTGTATAATCAGCAGAATCCTTTGACGGAGGTGCAATTTCTTCTAATTTTTGTTTATTAGCTTCAGGAATTAATTCATCATCTCGGTAGGATTTGCGAATTTGTTCTGCATAGTTTGCTCTTGCCTGCTGTGCTCTTTGTTCCTGTTGTTCTTGTTGCTCTATTGAAGGTGTACGGTTTATATCTGTTAAGAATTGATTGTATAAACTATCAAAGTTAGTTGTTGATGGCACTGCTGGTTGTGCCAGTAAACTATTGAGATTTAAAGAAGATGTCAGTGATTGACTCTGCGAACCCATAATAAACGGCATCATTGTTGCAAATGACGTAGTAAATCCCATTAATCCTGAGCTTATACCTGACATCCATCTTAGACCGGAATCACAGCTATTGTATTGCCAGGAGTTTGTGCCGGCACCAATAAAACCTGCCCCGATACCTGACAAAATAGGGGCGCTAAAGCCCAGTACAGTAGCAAATTTTTGCCAGAATCCTTTCTTTTTAGGCTGCTGAGCAGCCCATTGTGCAGCCTGACGTTCTTCCTGAAGTCTTGCCTGTTCTTCTTCTACTTTTTGCTGGTATTCTTTAGTCTTTATAAATTTCTCATATTGAGCCATTTCAGCACCAGTCATTCCTTCAGGGTCAGCTTTCATAATACTGAATTTTATTTCAGCTTTGTCTTCATCACTGAGCGGATTAGCAGATTGGTCGCCAAAAATAATTTTGTCCTTATTATAATCGTATCTGCCATTATTGTTGGTGTCAGTAATAGTGTAGGTTACACCGTCTTTTACAACTGTCCATCCTTTTTCATTTGCTGTAACTGAAAATGAATTGCTCATGTAATCCTCAATAATTTTTACTCTCTTACATATATAAAGTATATACTTGTTAAATAATTGCATGATTTAACAAGTATTGTTAACTTTTATTAAGAAAATCGTTTGATTTATGCAGCCGGTAATTTGAGAATTACGCTAAAAGTATTGTCTTTGGTGGATTTTAGTTCTATTGAACCGTTCATTGCAAGAACAAGCCCCTTTACAATAAACAGTCCCAGTCCTGTACCTCTTGTGGTTCTTGTCGTTTTATCATCTATTCTTGTAAATTTGCCGAAAAGCTTTTGCAGTTTATCCGGCGGAATATAGTCGTATGCATTTGTAATTTTAATAACAGCATTATTTCTTTCTTTTGATATATCTACTGTTATTTTGGTGTCTTCATATGAATATTTATAAGCATTTTCTATTAAGTTGATAAATATTTGTTCAAGTCTGTCAGTGTCTGCTATAACATCTTTTATAGCTTCGTCATTATTTATTACAATCTCTCTTTGGGCTTTGTGTTTTGTTGAAAGGATTGCATCGTTTAAAGAGTCCATAAGATTTATTTCCTGAAGATTAAGGTTTAATTTTGCACCTTCAATATCAGGTATAACAAGCAAGTCTTCAACCATTCTGCTTAAGCGTTCGGATTGGTTTTTTATTATTTTTAAGGATTTTTGGATAGTTTCTTCATCCAGTTCAATATCCTGCCTCAACAGTCTTGATGTATAACCTTTTATGCTTGTAAGAGGTGTTCTGAATTCGTGGCTTACTGTGTCTATAAGGTTTGAGCGGAATTCATCAAGCTTTTTCAATTCTCTGTTTGTATGTTTCAGTTTTTTATAGGCAGTATTAATTTCATCCGCCATTTTGTTAAATTCGTCTGCTAGAAATACTGTTTCATGCGGTGTAAATACGCTTGTCAGCAATCTGACTTTTCTTTTATAATTACCTTTTGACAATGCCATTATGCCTTTGAAAAGCTGTCTTATGTTTATATAAAGATAGTATGTATATATACCGACTGCAAAAATTATAAATAATGCAGAAATGCATAGGGCAAGTATTATTTTATATCTGGCTGTATTAATAGTTGTTTTGGTAATATGGTGGGTTGTGTTAACAATTATGGTTGTTTCAGGATCAGCCAGTTTGAAATATGCCAGAGGCTGGTTTTTTACTTTTCCGAATATTACAGGTTTATCAAATTCCAGCTTTTTAGGTAATGCATATTTTACTCTGTTAAAATCGCTTTCATTGTAATTATGTGCGGCAACAAGTTTATTATCTTTATTTAATATATATATTTGCCTGTCATCTTTTCTGTATATATTAAAGACCTGCTCTTGAAAAACTTTTATATCAATTTTGGCAATTACAGCATGGTCTTCATCTATTTTTTTTAGTATTTCTATATTTTTATTTTGTTTGTTGTAAAAAGTATAATCATTCCATTCTTTATATGAAGTTTTATCCTGCTTGTTGACAATATATAACTCAGAGATTAGATTTGATGTTTTCAAGGTATCTTTAAGATAAACATCTCTGCCGAATTCCGATGGAATATTCCTGAGCGCCAGTACAATTTGGTTTATTTCATCTTCACCGGATTCGGAGAAGGTTTCTATATTTGATGCTATCGACTCTGCAATGCTTAGAGCAGAATACTGCAGCTCATTTCTTACAGCGTGCTGATTGATATTGTTTACAATGATAGCACAAACCGTTGTCGGCACAATTACTGCGAGCAAAAGAACAAGTATAATCTGCTCTACTATTTTTAGTCTTTTAAATTTGATTTGATTTTTCATTCTTCATTTCCGTCATCAGGCATAGGTGTCAGTTTATATCCGACATTTGTGACAGTGTGCAGGTATTTTGGATTTTTTGTATCTTTTTCTATTTTTTGTCTTAATCCGCCTACATGCACTCTGACCATTCTGACATCTTCATCCGAGTCGTAGCCCCAAACCTCATCTAACAGCACTGCCAGTGAAACAGAATCGTTAAAATGCTGCATAAGACAGTACAATATTTCAAACTCAGTCGGTGTCAGTTTAATCTTTTTACCTTCAATGGCTGTTTCTAAGGATTCAGGGAATAATTCAATATCCCCCATTTTTAAAATTTCCTGTTTAAATGACTGCTCATTAGAACTGTCAGTGTTTCTTCTCAAAAGTGCTTTTACTCTCAATAACACCTCCTGTATATCAAAAGGTTTTACAAGATAATCGTCCGCACCGCAGTCAAATCCCTGTGTTTTATCGCCTATTGTGCCCTTCGCTGTTAATAATAAAACAGGTATATCCGGTTTTGCTTTTCTGAGATTTTTACACACATCAAAACCGTTCATCTTCGGCATCATAACATCAAGCAATATAAGGTCATATGCATTAGTTACAGCCTTATTCAATCCTTCCATTCCGTCTTTTGCCGTATCAACAGAATACCCGCTGTGTGCCAAATCAAATTCCAGCAACTCTCTTATTTCATCATCATCATCCACGACCAGTAGTCTTTTTGACATATATTTTCACCTCTTTTAATGCTATTTTCTCACATTCTGCCTGTTGTTACAATATTTTGTAAATTTTCTGTTTAGTTGAACTAGTGAACTCTATGAGTTGACCTCGTATATAAAAATATATTTATTATGTAAAATTAAAAAATTTTTCAACAAACAGCAGGAGGTACATGAGCGGCAAACCCCCGTACCCATTGCATTTTATAACCGTCACTCTGAGGGCTTTAGCCCGCAGAATCTATTACATAAAGATTCTTCAGTCGTTTCACTCCTTCAGAATGACGGATAAAATATGTCATTCTGAGCACTCTGCCGAATAAAAGCAACTAAATGTTGCTTTTATGAGAGGGGCTAAGTGAGATACAAAGTATCTCTGTGCAGTATAAAAATTGGAAACTGTCCGAGCGTGAAGAAAATCCAAGAAGCGGATTTGCCTTCTTTTGCCGTTGAGCTGATGCGAAACGTGCAAAATGGCTTCACGAAATTATCAATAGTTTTTCTTTGAATTATTGATTTGT
>CASFNW010000039.1 GCA_949296245.1 uncultured bacterium | reverse complement strand
AGGTTCTAAAGATTCTTCACCCTCTCACAAAACGTTACTTAATCGTTTTGTTCGGCAGAGTGTTCAGAATGACGGAGTTATGTCATTCTGAGGCGTCAGCCGAAGAATCTCAATGTCATTCTGAAGCATCAGATGTGCCTTGTGAAAAGGACGTGTGTGTTCAGAATCTTACCAATTAGAAAAGTAATCATAACACCGGTAAGATCCTGAAGCAAGTTCAGGATGACACAGCGTCTAAAACAAAAGATCCTTCGGTCGCTGCTCTCCCTCAGGATGACAAATTGTCATCCTGACTCATCTATTATGTTTAGACACAAGAATGATACTTCGTTCTATATAACTGCTTATTTATTCCGGTTGAGATTTATTGGTATCCAAATTACCTAACATATACATGGATAACACATATTGATATAATATTTAATTCTATCAATATTTTTAAGAATTCTTGTCAATCATATTTTATAAGTATTGCAATTTTTATATACATGATTTATATTAATAATAATTGGTGTGAAAATAATACTTATTATACATAAGAAAGAAACGAGGATTATGATCATGAAGTTAAACAACAAAAAATCAGGTTTTACTCTGGCAGAGGTTTTGGTTACATTGATGATTATCGGTGTAATCGCAGCTATGACAATTCCTTCTTTGATGCAATCTACAGCTCAACAGGAATACAAAGCAGCTTACAAAAAAGCAGTTTCTATGATTAACCAGGCTGTTACTCTTAACTATGCTTTAGACGGACGTGACGCTACAGACTATACTGGTACAAATTTCTTCTCACTGTTGACTCAAAGATTGAACGTTATGTCTTCTAATACAACTAGTCAGGAAATGTATACAGCTGATGGTATGTGGTTCAAATCTACAGGTGATACTTACGGCGGTATTCAACCATCTTCAACTTGTAATGCTAACGACCAGGCAACAACAGGTAACGCTTGTGCAATGGTTACAGTTGACGTAAACGGTGCTAAAGGTCCTAACAAACCAACTGAATCTACAACAAGAATCTTTGATATCTTTACAATTGTTATTTACCCGCAAAAAGCATTACCGGCTGGTGAAACAATGGGTAAAGTATTATACGAAAAATAATTTTAGTATAGTATAAAGAATTTAAAATAACCCTGCTTTAATATTTCTAAGCGGGGTTATTTTTTTGGCTTTGTACGGCATTTAAAATGCCTCAAATATTTATACAACATCTGCTCGTGCCGGCGTGCAGAGTTTGCATAAAACTGTGCTACAGCCAAAAGTATATTGTGAAACTTTAAAAAGCGGTTTACTATAAGATTATATTAAGGATAAGGAGATTTATATGAATAAAGCAATAGTTTATACCATGACAACGTGCCCGTACTGTGTAAAAGCAAAAAAACTTTTGAAAATGCTTAATATAAACTTTGAAGAAATAAACTGCGATGACAGTTTTGATGAAATGTGTGAAAACTTAAGCCAAAAATACAATAAACCCGGTATCTCCACTGTCCCACAGATTATCATAAACGACTGCTATATAGGCGGTTATGATGATCTTGAGCATATGTACAAAACAAAAAAGCTTGATGAAATTCTGCATTAACATAAAAAAAAGCTGTTGAATTAGGGGTTCAACAGCACAGTCTAAACAGGGATGATAAAATAAAATTATGAGTTTTGATTTAAGTTCTTTTAAAAACCGTAAGAAATAACCTTTGTTTCCCTTCTATGCAATATATCCGGTATTTCATCAAAAGAGCCTGCGAATGTAAGCGTTTTGTCATTTAGCATTCTCAGCGTTTTTTGTTCCGGTTTTGCATTTGTTATCACGGTTTGAATGGGGAAATATTCGGAGAATTTGTTTATAATAGTCGCTACAACATAATTGTACATATCAGCATCTATGATTACATAAGATATTCCGGCTATTTCAAGGTATCTTTCGGCAGACTCTGCTTCTGTTACGGAAAAAATATTTCTCTCAGAAATTCCAGCCTCAAGACACTTTTCTGTCAGCTCGGACAGTGCTTGAATATCATTTTGTATTAATAGTACTGATGTTTTGTTTATCATGTTCTCTAAGACCTCTCACACTAACTATCGATATGTCCGGACAAAACTTTACAACTAAAGTTGTAATATCCTCCAAATGTATTAGTTTAAAAAAATCAATACCGTGGTAATGCGCAAAGGCAATAGAAAATTTTATCATCTGTTTTTAACATGAATTTATGAAAACACGGGTTGTAATAATAGGCGGGGTGGCAGCAGGCCCCAAAATAATGGCAAAACTTTTACGCACAAAAGAATTTGATTGCGAAATAAATCTGTACACGGAAGAAGATATGATTTCTTATTCTGCGTGCGGCCTGCCATATTTCATAGAAGGACTTATAGAGAGTCCTGAAAAACTTATAGTAAGACGGCCTGAACAGTTTGAACAACAGGGTGCTCATGTACATCTGAATAAAAGATGTATTAAAATTCTTCCTGATGAACACAAAGTATTGATTCAAGACACAAAAACCGATATTGTTCAGGAGGTAGAATATGACAAACTTGCTATCACCACCGGTGCACGGCCCATCCTGCCGCCACTAAAAAATCTGCATTTAAAAAATATTTTTACCGTACGAAGAGTCCAAGACGGTATTGATATTAGAAATAAAATGAAAGAAGAATCCACTAAAAAAGCCGTTATCGTAGGCGGCGGATATATAGGTATAGAAATACTCGAAGCTTTCTATCTGAACGGTATAGAAACATATATGATTGAAATGAATAATCATATCCTGCCAATTTTTGATGCAGAAATAAGCGATATGATTAAAGATGAAATTCTTCGTATGAGTAATGACAAAGTCAAAATCATTACATCTGATGCTGTTATTGCCTTTGAAGGAGATGAGTGTGTAAAACGTATAATTACCGCAAACGGACGAGTTATAGACACAGATATGGTAATTATCTCATCAGGAGTAACACCAAATACTGAAATTGCAAGAGCAGCAGGAATAGAACTCGGCGTAAGCAATGCTATACGTGTAAATAACCGCATGCAGACAAATATAAAAGATATCTATGCGGCAGGAGACTGCTGCGAAAACTTTCATCTTGTTTCAAAAAATTATGCATGGATACCCTTAGGCTCCACTGCAAATAAAGAAGGCAGGTGTGCCGCAATCAATATTGCGGGTCAATATGATGCTTTCCCGGGAGTCCTCGGCTCAGCCGTAACGAGATATGACGGTTTTACGATATCTCTGACCGGACTTACTGAAACAGAAGCAAAAAAATTCGGTTTTGATGTAATTTCTTCTACTATGACAAAAAAAGACCGTGCCGGATATATGCCTTCTGCGGAAAATATAACTATTAAACTTGTCGCAGACAAACGTTCAAAAAAAATCTTAGGTGCACAGGCAATAGGCAGCGGTGATGCGGACAAAAGAATCAATACAGTCGCCTCTGCTATTCAGGCTGATCAAACAGTAGATGAGTTTTTGCATCTTGATATGACTTATGCGCCGCCGTTTTCTACGGCAGTTGACCCGTTGCTTTCTGCTGCACTTCTTATAAACAACAAAATTTATTCATAAAAAAAATCGGCTTTTAATAAGAAGCCGATTTTTTTATTTTCCCCAAATCCAGTATTGCCTAATTATATTTGTTTTTCCTCTATTGTCTGTCTTGTCTTTGTATATCCATACTCTCTATTAGTCGTTTCGCTTTAAGTTATCTCTTAATCCCCAAATCTGATAGCCTTTGCCTAGTCAAGCAGTGCTTCTAAGATACTTGCGTTTTTAGATGCAAGTGAATTTTCTCTTATTTTTTGTTTATGAATATAAGTACGAAGAGCTTCTCTTATAAGCTCGCTTCTTGTACGATTTTCTGTTTCTGCAACTCCGTCAATTTTGTTTAAAAATTCTTCGGGCATTGAAATTAAAACTCTTGCCATGTTTGTTTCCTCCAAATATAAATCTTGTAATCTCTTTTGTGGTATGTGTTTTGGCTTTTGTATTTGCCTTACTCTTATATAAAGTAATTTTTAAATAAATTATTGCTAAAATTTATCTACAAAATATATACAAATTTCTAAAAAGCCTAACTCTAAAGGGCTATAGTACTTTACAAAACTTAATATATTTGAAAGATATTAATAACAACCTGTGCCAAAGCTGTATTACTCTTCGCCGAATACCCATTTTTTGCGTATTTTCCATTGCAGAGCAGTCAACAAAAGTATTATCAAAAACAGAATATATGCACCGGCTGAGGCTTCGCCTATATTGAAAAATTCAAAGGCATTTTTATATATCCAGTAAACCAGTACATTAGTTGAGTCCAAAGGTCCGCCCTGTGTCATTAAATAAATCAAATCAAATACCTGAAAAGACGATATAATGGTGATTACAAGAACAAAAAATATCGTTGGGCTCAAAAGAGGCAGGGTTACATAAAAAAATGTCTGCAGCGGATTTGACCCGTCAATTTTGGAAGCTTCAAAAACATTGTTGTTTATTGCAGAAAATCCTGATAAAAAAATCACCATGTTGTATCCGATAAGCTTCCAGGAAGAAACTATTATAAGAGCAATCATAGCTGTATGCGTGTCATAAAGCCAATTTATATGTGCTTTTAATATGTAATTCAAAAGCCCGTTATTAGGGTCAAAAATCCATTCCCAGGCTATTGCCGCAACTATCATAGGTGTGATAAATGGCAAAAAATAAGCTGTTTTAAAAAATTCGCTGCCTCTTATTTTGCTGTTTATAATAGCAGCAAGGACAAGAGGTATAACAAGAGCAATAAAAGCCGTAGAAAGCGCAAAAACAAATGTGTTTTTTAAAATCACAAAAAACTGCGGGCTTGTTAAAAGTGTTTTGTAATTTTGCAAACCGATAAATTTTACGGGTGAAAGCAAATCCCATTCACAAAAACTGAGGAAGAAAGAAAAAATTACCGGAATCAATATAAATAAAAAAGTCCCTGCAATGGCAGGCAGAATAAAAAGTTTTCCCGCAAAACTATCCGCTGTAATTTTTTCAAATATCTTCATACAAAATCGATTATAACAAAATTTTTGCAGCTTTTTTTATTTTTTATACAAAATCAGTGTTTTTATTACTGTATTTTACCTTTATGATTTTTTATGAAATAATAAAATAAAAAATAGAGGGAAATATGGCTGAAAGTTTGGATTTTAATGCGTTTGGAAAAAATGATATAAGAGGCATTTACGGAGAAGACGTAACAGAAGAACTATTTTATTACGCAGGCAAAGGTTACGTAAAATTTGTAGTTAAAAATCTGAATAAAAATTTAGATGAAGATAAACAAATTGATGTAAAAGATGTGTGGATTAGTGTTGCGCAGGATGCAAGAACACACTCTCCGTCTTTGACAGATTCGCTGATAAAAGGCGTAACATCTACAGGCGCAAATGTATTGAATATTGGCATGGTACCGACACCACTCGGGTATTACTCGGAATTTGCTCCAATTCCGGATAACGTAATCAGCAAAGGCAGAGTAAACGGTGCATTAATCGTTACAGCAAGCCATAATCCGAGCGAATACAACGGTTTAAAAATGACTTTTGACAAAAGTTCTCTGACAGAAGAACAGATTAAAGAAGTCAAAAAATATTCCATGGAAGAAGTCAACGCAAGAGAAACCGCAAACAGACACGGTATAATCAAAAAATATAATATTGTGGAACTCTATTCAGACAGTATTGTAAATAAATTTGCATCAATCGGCAGAGGAATCAAAGTTGTAACAGATTGCGGCAATGCAACAGCAGGAGTAGTAGCTCCGCAGCTTTACAGAGATTTGGGGTGTGAAGTTGTGGAACTGTTTACGGAACCTGACGGAACTTTTCCGAATCATCATCCCAACCCCAGTGATGAAAAAACGCTTGAGGTTTTAAAACATACCGTTGTAAGCGAAAATGCGGACATAGGTATTGCTTTTGACGGAGATTCTGACAGAATTGGTGTCATAGATTCTAAAGGAAACGCCATGACAGGCGACAAACTGCTTTTGATTTATGCGCAGGATATTATAGAACCTCTTGCAAGACGCGGAGAACACCCCTGTGTAGTATCCGAGGTTAAATGTTCACAGGTTCTGTATGATACGATAAATGCCATTGGCGGTAATGCAATCATGACAAAAACAGGGCATGGTTACATAAAATCAAAAATGAAAGAGGTAAATGCCATACTCGCCGGCGAAATGTCAGGACACACTTTCTTTAAAGACAGATATTACGGGTTTGACGATGCTATATATGCAGGCTGCAGAATTATAGAGATTATTGCAAAACATAAAATGCAAAATCCTGATTTTAAAATAGAAGATATGCTTAAACCTTTTGAAGGGGTTTGCACCTCTAAAGAAGTAAGATTCCGCTGTCCGAATGAATATAAAAAACCTGTGCTTGAAGAAATGACGGAAGCTGTTAAACAAAATCCGGATTTATTCGGTACAAAGATAAAAGATATTATTACACTTGACGGAATGAGAATTATCCTCGAAGACGGGTTTGCAATGATAAGACAGAGCAATACAGAACCTGTGTTTACATTGCGATTTGAGGCAAAATCTCAAGAAAACTGCAAACATTACGAAGACACTTTTGTTAATCTGCTAGATAAAACAGTTAAAAAGTACTGCTAAATCAGATACTGTCTCATTTTCACCGGAGGTATCCTGATATGTACGGCTCGTACCTCGCCTACATCACAAGCAAAGAAAGAAACTCGCTATATCAAAAGGAACAGTAGGTCGGATTTACAAATCCGACAAAATTATTTGTCAGCATAGTAATGCTGACCTACTTACTGAAACAAGTTCAGGATGACACAGCGTCTAAAACAAAAGATCCTTCGGTCGTTTCACTCCCTCAGGATGACAATTTGTATAACAAAACCCCATGCTGTCATTCTGAGCCGTAAGGCGAAGAATCTGCAAAACCTATCATTCTGAACACTCTGCCGAACAAAACGATACTTAATCGTTTTGTGAAAGAGCGAAGAATCTAAAAATGACAATTTCAGATTTTACGGGTCAATACCGCAATACAGGATTAGATAATAAAAAACTGCACGTGATATACGTGCAGTTTTTTATCCAAACAGTATATAAGAAACTACTGCAAATTATGCATTAGCTTCTATTAAAGCGTTAATTTCTTCTACCATAACATCAGGATCTACGCCGTGAACTTTTGCACCTGCTTCAAGATTTTCAAATCTAGCAGCAGCACATCCGATACAGCCAAGACCATATTTGGCAAAAACTTCTAATGCTTCCGGGTGATTTTGAACTATCTCAATTAGTCCCATGTCTTTTGTAACTTTACCTGCCATAATGTGTGTATCCTTTCTTAAGTCCAGAATTTGACTTTGTAATAAATTTCATTAATAAGATTATACATTAAAAATTATGTGTGGAGTGTATCGTGTCGTTTTTAAAAAAAATATACAATAAACTAATAGACTTTTTTTGCATACCGCAGGCTCCGGTCGGGCTTACGGCAATGGGTGTAAAATCCAAATATCTTGATAAAATAAACGGTTTCAACTACAGCAAAAGCCGTTTTTATTCCAATCTGCTCAATCCCGTAAGAGATCCTTATCTTTTGAAGTATTCTAAATAAATTGAAATACCTGATTAATCCGTAAGAAACCTGAAATCAGCCGAAAATTATTGACTCAAGCTCGCCCAAAGCTCTTTCAAGACTATCATTGACAATACGGTAGTCATACTGTTTTGAACATTCGATTTCTCTTCTGACCTCATGCAGCCTGCCCTGTATAGCAGCTTCATCTTCGGTGTTTCTTCCTCTCAGACGATGCTCAAGCTCTTCTATCGAAGGCGGTAATATAAAAATCAAAACGGATTCCGGAAGCTTTTGCTTTATTTGCAGTGCGCCGTTTGTCTCAATTTCCAAAATCAAATTTTCGCCTTTAGAGAGCATTTTTTCAACCCAGGCTTTTTTTGTTCCGTAGCAATTTCCGTTAAACTCCGCCCATTCAAGAAATTCACCGTTATCAACTTCTTTTAAAAATTCCTGCCTGTCTATAAAAAAATAGTTTATACCGTCTTTTTCACCGGGGCGAGGAGCACGTGTGGTTGCCGATATAGAGAGTTTCAATTCGGGATGCTGTTTTAAAAGCAGCCCCAGAAGGGTGCCCTTTCCGACACCGGAACATCCTGATATTACAAATAATCTGCCGTGCTGCTTGTTCATATTGTAAAAATTATAACCGAAGTTTTGTCATATTACAAAACGGAAAATACAGTAAATTTTTTCTCTTCAACTAATGCTAAATTGAAACATATATGGCATATGAAGAAGATAAAAAGCAAAAAAATTTTGAAAAATCGTTAAAAATTTTTAAAGCAGAAATCAATAAGCTGAAACAGCAGATTGAAAACAACGAAAAAGAACTGCAAAAGCTGAATTTGAAACTACTTGAAGCGGAAATCGCAAACAAAAGAAAACTCGAGTTTATCAGCTATCTTTCGCACGAATTTAAAACACCGCTCAATGCAATAAACGGCTTTACCTCCTTGATGCTCGAAACCGAACTGCCCAGAGAAACCCGCCTGCGTTTCTGCCAAAATATCATAAAAGCATCGGAACATCTTTGTCAAATACTTGAAAATACCATTGAAACAGCACGTGCAGAATCTGATAAAATTACTCTGTGTTTTGAAGAATTTAATCCAGAAGTCATAATAAAAGAAGTTTTAGCAGTGCTTGAAGAAAAAATGAAAGAAAAAAATATAAAAGTTATCAAAAAACTTGCAAGTACAAAAATCCGTGCGGATAAAAGAAGATTCCGCCAGCTTGTGTACAATCTTGTCGGTAATGCCTGCAAATTTAACTGCCAAAACGGCAAAATTAAAATAAAAACCTCCTGCGAAGGCAAAAAATTTTACTTTGAAATAGAAGACACGGGCTGCGGCATAGAGCCTCAAAAACAAACAGAAATTTTTGAGTTCTTTTCACATATAGAAAACCAAAATATTGATAATAACGAGGGCTCAGGCATCGGTCTAAGTTTCTGCAAAAAAATAATCAACCTTCATGGCGGAGAAATAGATTTTGAATCCTGCCTGCAAAAAGGCACAAAGTTCTGGTTTTTTATCCCTCAGCAAACTGTTATTCCTGCACAGACTTGTCTCTCTGTATCAAAAAACATAAAATAATTTTACAAAAGTTTATCAGACCTTGCATGCAGGGCTTTTTGTTTTACAATAACTATACATGATACTCTGTGGACGGCATGTCACAGTGGTCATACGGAGTCTCCGGTGAAAAAAGCCGGTAACTCCAACAAGTTAAGATAAGGACTGCGGTACAAAGCGAAAACGCCCGTGAGTCTGATGAAAGGAGAAAACTATGCCAAAAATGAAAACACACCGCGCAGCTGCAAAACGCTACAAAGTGACAGCTTCCGGAAAAATCTTGAGACGCTCTGCTGGTACAAAACACTTGTTGCAGCATAAGTCTGTCAGCAGAAAAAGAAGACTGTCCGGTATGACAGAAGTTTCTGAAACACATTTGAATCTTGTTTCAAAGGAATTACCGTACAAAAAATATTCAAGATAAGGAAGGTTGAACTATGAGAGTAAAACGCGGAAACGTCTTAAGAAAAAGACATAAAAAAATATTAAAATTAGCTAAAGGCTTTATCGGTGCAAGAAGCAGAATCTTCAAAGTTGCTAATACTGCTGTAATGAAAAAACTTAAATATCAGTACAGAGACAGACGCAACAAAAAAAGAAGCTTACGCCGTTTGTGGATTGTAAGAATCAATGCTGCAGTAAGACAGCATGGTCTGAGCTATTCTAAATTTATGAATGCGCTTAAAAAAGCAGATATTCAGGTAAACAGAAAAATGCTTGCTGAAATGGCAGTAAACGAACCCGAAGCATTCTCTGTAGTTGTAGAATCTGCTAAGGCTAAGATAAAAGCATAAGAAAGCTGATTTAAAAAAAGTAACAAAATACTCCGAAGGTTTATGACTTTCGGGGTATTTTTATTATATTATTTAATTATGAAAAAATTTTTATTTATAATCCTTACACTGTTTCTGGCATTGCCTGCTTCCGCATTGATTTTGCAGGGCAATGCGGAAATCAACGCCGAAGTTGCAAGAGAAGAAACTTTCAGCAATGTAAATTATGCGCTGGGACCGAATGAATTTAAAGATTACTGGACAGACCCCAATCATCTTGCAAACTACAGCGCTTTGAAGGTAGGCAACAACAAAGTTGCAAACAGATATCTTGCTTTATTTTCTGACGGAACATACGGTGTAAGATATATGAATGACCCGTATCACAACTATTATTACGACCAGAACGGAAAACTTTTTAAAGTTGACGTGCTTAATAAACCCTTCAATGTCTATCCTCATCGTTCCATTGCATACAACAAATACGGCGCATTTAAAAATGCAACATACGTTGTGTCAAAAGACGAACAGTATCTGTATGACGCAAACAAAAAACTAATGGGCCACTGGGTTGACAATGCCTGCTATGACGCACAGGGCAATGTTTTGATGTTGAGAAAAAATGCACAGTAATATAATAAACTTTGATACAATTGACTCCACAAACACATACGCTCTGGAGCATTTTGAAAATCTCGAGGACAAAACAGTTATTACTGCGTTGTCTCAAACAAAAGGCAGGGGCAGATTTAATCGTGTCTGGGTTTCTGAAAATCGTGAGAATATTTATTTATCAATTGTATTAAAACCCACCAAAAAAGATTTCCTGCCGAATATAACACAGTATATGAGCGTATGCTGTGCCGGAGTAATCGAGACATATAATGTTAAAGCACAGATTAAATACCCCAATGACGTGCTTGTTGATAACAAAAAAATCTGCGGGATACTCTGTGAAAGTTATTTGAAAAATAATATTATTCAGGGTGTTGTGCTCGGTATCGGGGTAAACCTCAATATGCCGCAATCAGTATTAAACACTATAGATAGGCCGGCTGTATCCTTAAATATCATCACAGGGAAAAATATAAACAGGCAGGAATTTTTTAACAAACTTGTTAACGAATTTTTTAACAATTATGATGATGTTATACAAAACGGATTTGCATCGTTTAAAGAGGATTATATTCTCCGGAATAATTTTCTCGGCAAAAATGTCTATATTCAACAAAGAGACAATGACATCAAAGAAAATTTCTTTGCACAAAAAATGGATGACAACGGCAATCTTGTAGTAATCGGCAATGACGGCAAGGAGAAAACTATTTTTTCCGGTGACATAATCTTGTAAATGCTATAAAATAAATTTTGAGGTAAACATGGAAAACAGAAGCGAAAATAAAATAATTATAACTGTATCAGGTGTAGACAGAATAGGCATTGTTGCAAAAGTAGCAAATGTTCTTGCTGATTACAGGGTGAACATAGAAGATATTAAACAGACAATCATGCAGGATTATTTTGTAATGTTTTTGCTCGGAGATATTTCTCAGGCGGAAAAATCTTTTAAAGAAATAAAAGAAGCTCTGCAAAAGGCCGGAGAAGAACTGCAAATGGAAATTTGGGTGCAGAAAAAGCAGATTTTTGACAAAATGCATAATATATAAGCCCCCCCCTAAAAGCAAAAAATCTGTGCATTGATAAATTTCATATCGTCAACTGACTCCGACTATTTCTTAGATTATTGACGTTCACAAGGTCAAGTACTTCATTTCAAATTTTTATTCTAAAATTTCTTCACTTTAACAACCTTACTCACATGGGCACTCGCTCGGCTTTTAAGCCTCGACTCCGTGCCTGCACTTTCACTGTTTACAAATCAATAATACAAAGAAAAACTATTGATAATTTCGTGAAGCCATTTTGCATGTTTCGCATCAGCTCAACGGCAAAAGAAGGCAAATCCGCTCTTAGATTTTCTTCACACTCGGTACTGTCATTCGCTGCACTTATATCTCTATACAGCACGCAGAAGCTTTGCTTCTGACTTAGCTTTCCTCCACTCGCACGATACTCAATCGTGCTCGCGGAGTCCTTGTACCTCGCTCCCCGGACTTTGTCCGTCCGGTCACTATTTACAGACCTTAATTTTTTTAATTATTTGGGTTCTTCCGTGACGCCATTTTCTTTAGCTCGCCTTAGCTGGCTAAGAAAAGAAGGCAAATCCGCTTGTTGAACCTGTGTAATAAAGAAGTTCAATATTTAACAACAAGTCCGGCACAGCCAGTAGGTCAGCATTACTATGCTGACAAATAATTTTGTCGGATTTGTAAATCCGACCTACTTAACTTTTTGATGATTTTTTATTTATTTTGTACCAGATAATTAATGACAAATAACAAATAAATACACCGCCAAATGACAAAATATAGAAAAATAGTATATAAAAATTAAATTTATGCCACATATATATGAAAATAAAGTCAATTAACAAAGCCAATGAAAGTATTGTGATAATATATTTTTTATTGAAAAATTTCTCTAA
>CASFNW010000038.1 GCA_949296245.1 uncultured bacterium | reverse complement strand
TTTGACAACAACAATAGAAAACGCTACAGCAGCAAAATCAACGATTATGGACGCTGACATTGCTGAAGAATCAGCAGAATACACTAAACAGCAGATTCTGCAGCAGACATCAGCATCACTGCTGGTTCAGGCTAACAACTTACCGTCACTTGCATTAACATTAATCGGCGGTTAGTGAATAAAAATTCAAAAATAAACAATAGATTATTTACAATAATAGGTGATGGCAACTTGCCCGGTACAATATGTACCGGGCTTTTTTTACTGATAATTTTATAATAAATTATTCGCTATTTTAAAGCCCTGAACGAAGAATCTGTATTTTTAGGTTCATATTATTCTGAAACATACTGCAAGCATATCCGCATGATAGAGCTGTATTCAGAATCTTACACTCGTACTTGCTTAAATAATTTGTGTAAATAAAAGAGTTACAAACAGAACCGGTAAGATTCTTCAGTCGCTCCACTCCTTCATAATGACGAAAAATGTTATTCTTGTATATGTCACGTAATTCAGTGGCAAAGTTTATGTAGTTTTTATTTTTATTATTTTTAATATAAAGAAATAACAATTTTAAAATCGAATTATACTAATTGTTTTAGCGCAAGTATCCCCGCACCTATCATGCCGGCACGGTTTTCTGTCTGTGCAATTTTCACTTTTACATCAGTTACAACGGATTCTTTATTTATATTGTCCTGCATTTTTTGTATATCAATAAATTTACACATACCGCCAGAGATAACAATACAATCGGGATTGAATATGTCAGTAAGAGATGTAAGACCAACAAACATATAATACTGCCACTGTTCAAACACACGAATGCAAAAAGCATCATTTTTTTCTACACCATCAGTTATGTCATAGGTTGTCAAATCTTGAGGATTTTTGTCTTTGTAAATACTTGTTTTAAACTCCTCGTAGTTCTGAGCACCGGTTATTGCACAGTTTTTCAGCCCTGTGCCGGAGGCATAGGATTCCCAGCAATCGTATCTTCCGCAGGTACATTTTTGTCTTTTATCCGCAAAAATCTTCATACTACCGACTTCAAGAGCATTACCTTTTGAGCCGCGAAACAGCTGTCCGTTTGAGAAAACACCGCCGCCTATGCCTGTTCCTATTGTTGCCATTAAAACAGTATGATAACCTTTTCCTGCACCCATTACTGCTTCAGCAACCACTGCGCAGTTAGCATCATTTTCTACATACACTTTTTTATCGGAAAGTGTTGAAAAATCTATATCGTTGTAACCCGAAGGAAGGTTAGGCGTAGAGCTTACTACTCTTGTATTTTCAAGATTTACCGCTCCTGCGGAAGAAAGGCCTATGACATCAATGTCATTATAATTCTCATCAATAATTTTTTTTAAAGTTTCAAAAATTTTCTGAGCGTTTTTCGGTGTTGAAGTTTTTTTTATTTCCGAAAGGATATTACCGCTGTTATCTACTGTGCCGTAGCAAATTTTTGTTCCGCCAATATCTATGCCCAGAGCTTTTTTTATATGAGTCATATCTTATCCGTTTTTAATTATTCTTTCATTTCTGTTTACAAACTTTTTAGTTATAAGCTGCGGTCTTGTAATAGCCGAGCCTATAACAACGGAATGGGCACCTATTTCAAAAGCTTTATCCACCTGAGCAGGCTGCCATATACGCCCCTCTAATATAACAGGACAATCAACAGATTCCACAAGACCTTTCAAAAGCTCAAAATCAGGCTCATCTGAAGTATCAGGAGACTCCAGAGTATACCCTGATAGAGTGGTGGATATAATATCAGCGCCGAGAAGTCTTGCGTTAATACCTTCCTGCAAAGTAGATACATCAGCCATTACAATTTTTTTGTTTATTTTTATAAATTTTATTATTTGTTTCAGGTTATTTTCACCTCTGGGACGTGATGTACCGTCCAGTGCAATAATATCTGCACCTGCCTGTATCAAATCTTTTGCATCTTTTATTGTCGGAGTTATATAGACAATTTCTCTCCAGTTTGGGGGTATTACTTCAGGTTTTGTGATGCCTATAACAGGAATATTAAAGAGCTTTTTTGCATTAATAACATCCCTTGCTCCTGCCACTCTTAGTGCTGCAGCACCGCCTTTTACAACCGATTGCATCATAGCAATCATACAGTCCTCTTTGTACAAAGGTTCTGAGGGCATTGCCTGTACGGAAACAATTACTTTATTTTTTAGTTTTGCAACCATATTGTCCATAGATATAATTATAATCCTACTTTCGGGTATGGGCAAATTATTTTTTATCGGATATTTTAAAGAAATTGTTACTATTTGTTAATAATAATCACTAAATCCTAAAGTTTTGATTTTTAATATCCGATAAATACACTGTGAAGTAATTCTACATAGGGAGTATAAATTATGACAGGTTTTGAAAAATTTAAATTGGCTTTGAAAAATGCGGAAGAAAAAAGAAACGAAGACTTAAACCGTGATATAGCAAAAGTTAAGTCTGTTATTGATAAAGTTTTAAAGATGGCTTTTGAAAATACGGCTAATATAGCAAGAACAAGATATTCAGGCCTCGAAATGTTCTAGCGGATTTTGCGTAGAGTGAGGGCAAAGCCCGAAACTCGAAGAAGCGCCGAAAAAGTGAGCGGATATTTTGTGAAAACAAAATAAAGCGAACGGCTTGAAGGCGTGAAGCAATAATCCAAGAGGCGGATTTGCCTTCTTTTCTTAGCGAGCTGCGGCAAGCTATAGAAAATGGAATCACGGATATGCATAGAATTTTTGAATTTGCAAAGGTTGTAAATAGTGACCGTATTGATATTATTCCGTTAAATACCAATAATCTATAGTTTAATACCGGGCAAGTTACATTATCATTAACACATCACGTATTATTTTTGTAACAACAGCAGTAGAAACCTCGCTCTTGTCATAATCAGGAGCGAGCTCTACTATATCTGCTCCTATTATGTCAAAATCCTGCAAAAACTTTATCCATTCAGCAAATTCACGATAAGTAAGCCCGTCAGGCTCCGGTGTGCCAGTGCCTGGCATATAGGCGGGATCCAGTACATCCACATCTATTGTCAAAAAGATTTTTTTATTTTTAATTTCATTTAAATCATTTGAACTTTTTACAATAGTATTATATTTTTTCATTAGTTCAAATTCTTCTTTTAAGCCGGATCGTATGCCTATTTGTTTAATATTTTCAAAACCGACAACTTCTCCTATCCTTCTCATAACAGAAGCATGCGATAATTTTTCTCCAAGATAGTCTTCTCTTAAATCTGTATGAGCATCGAAATGAATAACAGCCAAATCCTGATATTTTTCTTTACATGCTTTTACTGCCGGATAAGTAACCAGATGCTCTCCGCCTATGCCCAAATATTTTTTCCCGGATTCAAAGATGATACCGGCATTTTTTTCTATTAAATCCATTGATTTTTTTGTATTGCCAAGTGGAAACTCCAGCTCACCTGCATCATAAAATTTTACATCATCCAGATGCTTATCATACACAGGAGAATATTCTTCTAACCCCCAGCTTGCAAGACGTAATCTTTCCGGGGCAAATCTGCTTCCCGGCCGGTAAGAGCAAGTTCCGTCAAACGGCAAACCGAGCATTACAACATCAGCTTTATCATAGCTGTCAACAGAACCAATCCAGTTTTTGCTTAAAAACGGTCCCAATGTATCATCAGCCATGATTATTGTCCTACAGCTTCACCCGCAGCGGTAGAGTCAACTTTTTCGTCTCCGGAGCCAAGATTCTGTGCTGCTTGTATGGCTGCTTTTTGTGCTTCATTTTTAGCAGAATACAATGTAACAGTTACGTCTGCTATAAGGATTTTTTTATTGCCTTCATAAGGATTTATACTTATTTTATCTAAGTTTATCAGATATGGATAATTGTATATATCCTGAAAATATGAACGCAGCTGCATATAAGTACCAATAAGCTGCATTTGTATTGCACACACGTTATATTCTGTTGATATATTCTTTACAATTATATCATTACCCGGTGAAAGATTATAAGAAATCGAGCGAAGTTTTAATCCGTTATATTTAGCAGATTGTATAACATCCTCAAACATAACACCGAAAGACGACATTTGATCATTAGATTCCAAATCGCTTTTATAAACAGGTTTTGTAGAAACTTTTTCTTCCTGTTCATAAGCATCTTTTTTTGCTTTTAAATCTTCTATTTGTTTTTTAGCATCTTCAACAGCTGCTGTTTTTGTTTGAACATCCTGATATATGTTGTATGCAGGCTGTGCTTTTTGAAAAATCAAATATAGCCCTATTATAAGACATACTACTATTGCTGCTATATAAATATTTTGTTGATTATTCACTTTAATTTTACCCTTTCATCTAGGTTTCATCTTATTGCGGCAAATCCGGCAAGTTTGGAACGCTTACACTACCTCCGCCTTCTCCGGAGGCTACAGGCTGCGCATTCGGATTTTTAGAATCTGACGGTGCTTGTACATTTGGATTATTAACCTTAACCGAGCCAAATTTGTTATTTGTCAGCTCGAATGTATACATAGCATTTTCTGTTTTTTCTATATCAATCAAGCCTTCATTATCATCAACACTAAGAGCCGACAATATTAAATCCGAATCAGGTACACGGCTTTTTATGTTTCTAAAAAATAAATAAACATCGTCTACTGATGTAGTTTGTCCTTTTATTCCGTATGCGCCGTTTGTATCAGCATAGAACAATGTGAGCCATACTTTAGCGGGTATATCTGCACCAATTGAATCATAATAGGTAATTTTATTTACCATGCTTTTATCAATTGTTTTTGCTGCAGAATAAATATCAATTTTACCGCTGCTTTGTTTCAACTCTGCAAGCTCTTTTTCCTGCGTTGCCACTTCCTGCTCAAGAGCCGTCCTTTTTGCTTCAAGGCTTGAGACATAAGAACCTATGGCCATAGAGCATAAGAAACAAACACCAATAATTGCTGCACCTATGATAGCTGTATAAATCATTAACTGTTCTTTGGTAAGATCAAAGCCCATTACATTAATTGTATCAGGTGCATGATAATCAGATTGTGCCAGGAAATTCAGCTTTATTGCAAATTCCCTGTTTCTGTATATAGCAGCACCAATAGCTTCCGGTGTAATCGCTTTTATGTAATGCGGAAGAACATTTAAATCTACATCCATTATAGGCTGTTTTGCATACTGGTTGCATTCCAAAAAGATTACATCTCCGGGCTGTTTAAGCTGAATAGCGAGTATTTCTGCGCTTACATCATTTGATTCGCTTATAATAAGCAGCTTGTCAGTCGGATATTTTTCCAAAACTCCGGAAGCAGCCTGGGAAATAGCCACATAAACTTCGTCATTATTGAAAGATTTGATTGCAAGAGGCTCTTCAAAGTATTCAATAATACTGTATCCGAGCATTGAAAACACAACATAACTGTTTTGAGACACAAGCAGAATATTCCAGGAACCTGATGAAAGAGCAAAATCCTTTGTCAGTTCTGTGTACTCAAGAGTTTTCATTAAAGAGGAATATGTATTTTCAATGGCAATAAGAGTAGCGCCAAGCTCGTTAAAAATTTCTTTTATAACATCGACAACACCCTCTTGTAGCGCAGAATACAGGATATAGCGTTTTTCAGACGAATTATTTTCCTTAACTTCTACCCAGCTGACAACGGGTGTATTTTTTTTGAATAAATAACTTTCTTCCACCTTTGATGTCAAGGCGCCATTAACCCCTTCATCATCAAGAACCGTAGGTAAAAATGCATGCCCGAATGTTACATTTGGCATGTTTAATACGACATTTGCATTTTGAGGTGAAACTTTAAGCTCATTAAACAAATCTCTAAGGGCAACTTTAAACTCATTATAATCTTCTATTTCTCTTGTAGAAGAATTATATGCAAGAGGCCTATGAGCATATTTCATTATTTTATGCTGAGACGCATCAATCTGCATCATTTCAACGCCTACATTAGGTGAAACCGAAATCCCTATGTTTACCTTTGTATCAGGTTTTAACTTTGCTAAAAAATTCTCCATTAACTAATTCCAATAATTCCAAATTAATAACACTGTGATTTAAACTTCTATAATTATATTATAGTATAATTATTATGGCAAGAAATTAAAAGAGTGAATAAATCATCTAAATTATGGAAAAGAAAAATATACAAAAATATGACTATATTTACGGTCGCAATGCGGTTTTTGAACTGATTAAAAAAAATTTGCGAAATATTAATAAAATACTTATATCCAAAAGTGTATTAAATGATTCAAAGATCAATGAAATTATTGATATGGCAAAAAGCCGCAATATTGTTTTTCAAATAGTGCCCAAAGAACGATTTTCTTCATTCTCTTCCGTGAATCATCAAGGCATTGCTGCATTTGTGGCACCAGTGGAATATACGGATTTTTATGATTTTTTAAATAATCCAAAAGAAGGATATTCGAAATTAATAATACTTGATGGAGTGGAAGACCCGCACAATCTGGGTGCTATAATAAGAACTGCAGCCTGTGCCGGATTTGACGCAGTAATTATACCGTCCAGACGCTGTGCACAGGTTAATGCTACGGTAGAAAAAACATCTGCCGGTGCAATTAACCACATACCTGTGATTCAGGTTAATAGTCTTTCCTGCACAATAGACAAACTTAAAGATAACGACTATTGGATAATTGCAGCTGACGCACACGGGAAAGATAATTATTTTGATGTTGATTATACAGGCATGAATTTTGCACTAATAATGGGAGGAGAAGAAACCGGTGTTTCTAAGAACAATCTAAACAAATCGGACTTTATTGTTAAAATCCCGATGTTAAGAAAATTTAATTCGCTTAATGTTTCCAATGCGGCATGTGCAATTATATATGAATCTGTAAGACAGGATTTGAAAAAATAATTTGATAAACACATAAGTCCGGTATAATAGCTAATTCTGTTCTCTTCTAACATCATCAGAAATTTTGCTCAAATTAATTTTTCGCAAAAATTTTTCGTACAGTGTATAATATTTTTAATCTGAACTCTATAGGAGATCAAATGGCAAATAAAACAAGAAAATTTCCTTCTGATGAAACTGAAAATCCGGAATTGGATGAAGAAGTTTCATTGGATAAAATAACTGAAGAACCGGAAGACGAAGACTTGATTATGTCGGTGGAAGAACCAAAAACTGCCGAAAATGTTTCAAGTATAAATGCTGATGATTCCGTAAAAATTTACCTGCAGCAGATAGGGAAAATACCGCTTTTAACTGCCGAGCAGGAGCTTGAGGTTGCTAAAAAAATTAAAGAATCAAATGACGAACAGGCAAAAGAGGCTCTTGTAAATGCCAATCTGCGTCTTGTTGTCAGCATTGCAAAAAAATATATAGGCAGAGGACTTTCTTTTCTTGATTTGATACAGGAAGGCAATATGGGGCTAATGAAAGCTGCTGAGAAATTTGACTATGCAAAAGGCTATAAGTTCTCAACTTATGCCACATGGTGGATTCAGCAGTCTATTACACGTGCTATTGCAGACAAATCAAGGATTATCAGACTTCCTGTACATATGATAGAAACTCTCGGCAAAATAAAAA
This sequence comes from uncultured bacterium, assembly GCA_949296245.1. Lineage (GTDB taxonomy): Bacteria > Cyanobacteriota > Vampirovibrionia > Gastranaerophilales > Gastranaerophilaceae > Limenecus. The sequence continues at coordinate 33,435 of CASFNW010000038.1, read as the reverse complement.
AAGTTACCATGGATTTGACCACGGAATCAGGCAAAGTTCCCTCCAAAGAAGAAATTGCTTATCGTGTCGGTATCCCTGTAAACAAACTTACAAGCCTGATAAAAGCCGCACAATCTACAATTAGTATTGAAACTCCGGCAACGGCAAAGGATGAATCTTCTAAACTCGGTGATTTTATTGTGGATGAATCAACAATTTCACCGGATACAAGAGTGTCACAGGAAAATCTTTTTGAAGATATTCAAAAAATGCTCAATCAGTTGAGCCCGAAAGAGCGAGACGTATTGATTATGCGATACGGACTCAATGATGACGGCAACAGAAAAACTCTGGAAGAAATAGGTTCCAGATACGGAGTCTCAAGAGAAAGAATAAGACAAATAGAAAACCGCGCAATCAGCAAACTGAAAAAGCTGTGTAAAAATAACAACCTTAGCAAGAGTTTAAAAAATTATTTTAATTAGAGCCGAATGGCTGTATGATGTCTGAGGCGGCCTCGCTTGTAGAAGTGGTAAACACTCTGCCGAATAAATATGCCGATGGCATATTTATGAGAGGTAGCGAGTGGCTCCGAGTCTAAGATTTTACGGAAGTGACCCCACGCACTTGTTGCCTGTGCCGGACTTATTGGTAAAAACGGACTTGTTTATCACACAGGTTCATCAAGCGGATTTTCGGACGGACAAAGTCCGGGGAGCGAGGTACGAAGTGAGCACAAGCGAAGCAAAGCGAACGACAGTACCGAGCATGAAGAAAATCCAAGAAGTAATCGGAGTCAGTTGACAATATGAAAAAAATGATTGGAGTTTGATGGAAAAATATGTATTAATAACGGGTGCCTCATCCGGTCTGGGAAAAGAGACGGCAGTAAAACTTGCGCAAGACGGATATAAGGTTTTTGCCGGAGTCAGAAAAGCAGAGGACAAAGAGGCTCTTGAGGCAATAAGCCATAATATTACAGCGGTTTTTCTTGATGTTACATGCGAAGAAAGTATAAATTCCGCTTTTGAACAAATATCACAAAAAACAAACTCTCTTTTTGCCCTTGTTAACAATGCGGGCGTAGCCCTTGCCGGACCGGTAGAGTATATTACAATTGACATTTTAAAAAAGCAGTTTGATATAAATGTTTTCGGTGCAATAAGGGTTGCACAAAAAGCATTGCCCTTTATGAAAGATTCTGATGATTCAAGAATAATAAATATAAGTTCCATGTCGAGTTACGGTATTTTCCCTTTTATATCTCCGTATTGCGTGTCTAAACGCGCATTGGATATGTTTTTTAACTCGCTTTATATTGAATGTAAAATGCCGAATCTTAAAATTATATCTATAAAACCGGGTGTTGTTAAAACCCCGATATGGAACAAATCTCTTGCCGAATGCGAAAAAAATCTAGAACACCTATGTGAAGAAGGCAAAAAGAAATACGAAAGAGAAATAGATTTTCTAATGGCAAATGCCGGAAAAAACAATGATAAAGGTCTTGAACCCTCTGATATAGCAAACTTGATTTCAAAAATTTTAAAAGAAAAAAATCCAAAACTTTCATACAATATTGGAAATGATTCATATTTTGCCCGTGCGTTGTCTGTTTTTCCGCAAAGAATTGTAAATTTTTTAGTAAAATACGGGCTGAAAAAGCGAATAGGATAGCTAAAATAAGCAATATTTTTTATTGTTTTGTTTTAATATAAACAGGTAGAAGCAAAAGTGTATAACTATGTCCGTAAATTATTCAGGAAATAATCCGTATAAAGTCTTTTTTCAGCAAACGGGAGTTTACAATCCCGTAAACAATGCTGAATCAAAAACCGGACAAAAACCGGCTCCGCAGCAGACAATGGCGTCCGTCAAAGTCGGGGATATAAATTCTGACAATGAAAAAAACAATAATCTCGGAAGACGCAAGTTGTTTGGCATAATAGGTATTTCGGCAGGTTCTGTGCTTCTATTGGGTATTATAGGGCTGTTTACATTATCAAAGGGATTTTCCGGAAATGTTGCAAGAAGATTAACAAAAATTTCAGAAGATGCAAAAAAGAAAATATACGAACTTACCGCCCAATCCAAAGAACTTACTTCTTCACAAAAAATGAAATTAAAAATCCATAAGACAGTACAGCACGGTGCTGATGCACTTCAGGCAAGCTCTAACATCTCCGCCGTAAAAGACAGTCTTATGCTTCATATGCTTAAAAAATTACATATAGATTCTGCTATTGATAAGATAAATAACGTATTCAAAAAAATAACCCTGAAAACAAAAAACAATTCATATAAGACGGCAGAATATTCCGTAATAGATTTTTGCAATTATCTTGAAGATATAGCAAAACAAAAAAACAGCCCCGAGCTTGCACAAAAAGCCAAACAGATAATGTCTGAATATATGCGTCATTTTTCATCCGAACAGCATATCAAACGTTCTGAAACTGCATGGCAGAGTATGAAAGGTCTTCATGATGATGTGTACAATACATTATTCAAAAAGAAAGGCGGATTTTTCCGAAATCTGAAACAAATGCGCTCTTATGTCACGACAGACCTTATTGCAAAAGACAGAAAAGTTGTGTTTGACGGCGTGAATGCGTCAAAAGCAAAAATCTCAAATTCACTGTCAGATGTAAATGCCAATATAAAACAGGCTCTGAATGATTTGAAAATCAGCGTAAATCCCAATAATAAAAAAGCTGTAAATATCGTAAAAGAAATCTCCTCGATTTTAGAATCACACAGAGCATTAAGCGGAACCGGCGAAAAAGAAGGACGTAAAATTTTGTTCGGAAAAATACAGCTGCTTCTTGATGAACTTGCTACTGTTGCAGGCGGCGATATAAAAAGCAAAGAAGCCCTAAAACTTGCCAATGAAAGAATTGAAAGGCTAAGAGCAGCTTTGAGCGAAAATTCTTACAGCAAAGGATATGCGCAGGAAGCTGTTACGACAGTTAAACATCTTTTTGAACAAGAAGGCGGCAGAAATTCCGGGGCATATAAAAAGGCCGTTAAATATTTGGAAAAAATGAACACAGACTTAAATACCGCTATCAGGCATGAAAATAATGCCTATGAAAAGCTGGCAGAACTCCGTGTAGGTTCTGCACCTGCTGATATACTGGGTATCCTTGGACCTACGGTGCTGGGCACAGCGCTTGTTGTAAACTCAAAAGATACTGATGAACGAATTTCAAAAACACTTACACAGGGTATTCCTATTCTGGGCGGTGTTGCAACTACCTATTACGGCACAACAAGAGGCTTTACCGGTGCAAAAAACCTTATTCTCGGCCTTGTTACCGGCTGGGTGCTTAATGTCATAGGCTCAAAAACAGACGAACTTGTTAAAAAATACAGGGTTGAACAAAATAAATTAAAGGCAGCATTCGAATCTTTTACTAAGCTTCAGACGCAGAAAAAAACTCCTGAACAAAATACACAAAATATTTCGGAATCTGCTTCCGTGTAATTTTAACCATTTAAATCCGTTTTATCTAAAACCCTCAAAATGATGTATATTAGTCAACAGGTACTTTTAAGATGTACTGATTTGATGTAATATATTTTATATTCCAGCAAATCAGGTAGTTATTTATGTTGAAATTATTTAATACATACTCAAACAAAATAGAAGAGTTTACACCGATTAACGGCAACAAAGTTAATATGTATGTGTGCGGGCCTACTGTTTATGACCATCCGCACCTCGGACATGCAAGATGTTATATCACATGGGATGTTGTATACAGATACCTCAAATTCCTCGGTTATGATGTAAAATACTGCCGTAACGTTACTGATGTTGATGACAAGATACTCAACAAATCAGTTAAAGAAAACTGTACTCCGGATGAAATTGCAAAAAAATATTATGATATTTTTTCGGATTCCATGAAAAAGCTCAACAACCTTAAACCTGATGTTGAACCTTTTGCAACAAAGACGCTGGGCGACATGATAAAAATGGTAAAAACCCTGATAGACAAGGGTTATGCTTACGAAGCTGACGGAGATGTATATTTCAGAGTAAAAAAATTCCCCAGATACGGCTATTTGAGCAAACAGCCTATTGATGATCTTGAATCCGGAGCAAGAGTCGAGGCTTCTGACATAAAAGAAGACCCTCTGGATTTTGCGCTTTGGAAAAAGGATGAAAAATTCGGATACAAAAGCCCGTGGGGTATAGGCAGACCGGGCTGGCATATAGAATGCTCAGCTATGAGCAAACGTCATCTTGCCGATGAAATAGACATCCATGCCGGCGGTGCGGATTTAATCTTCCCGCACCATGAAAATGAAATTGCACAATCAGAATGTGCAAACGGCTGCAGATTTGTAAAATACTGGCTGCATAACGGTTTTGTAACCATAAATAAGGAAAAAATGTCAAAATCTCTCGGCAATTTTATAACCATAGACGATTTGCTCTCCAAATATGATGCAAACACAATAAGATTTTTCATACTGACAAATAACTACAGAATGCCTGTAGAATTTAATGACGAAGCTCTTGAAGCGGCACAGGCCGGTGCAAAAAGACTTAAAAATGCAGCAAATAATGTTCTGGCCTGGGTGGGAAAAGACGCACTTATTGATATTGCAGACGCTCCGGAAATTGATGAATTTAAAAATGCAATGAATGATGATTTTAATACATCAAAAGCCCTTGCCGTTCTTTTTGAAACAGCAACAAAGGCTAACAAAGCTAAAGACGAAAATGATAAAGAAAATGCCGTAAAATATATATCTGTTCTTATAAAACTGGCAAGAGTTCTCGGGTTTGACCTTGAAAAAGTTGAGCTTGATGAAAATCAGCTAAAAGAAAAACTCGCTGAAATTATTGACGAGTTTGATTTTATCGAGGATAAGAATGCAGATGCAAAAGATATCATGGCAAAAATAATACAGGTCAGAAACGAAGCCCGTGCACAAAAGAACTGGGAAGTTGCCGACAGGATAAGAAACTCTCTCGATAAAATTAATATTGTGTTAAAAGATTCAAAAGAGGGTACAGTTTTTGAGATGAAATAACCGGAAATTAATATAATTTGTCACCCTGAGTTTATTTCAGGGTCTTACCCAAAAACATTGTTGTTTATAATTTATCCAAAACAAAGATAACTTCGATTTTTGGAAAGATACTGAAACAAGTTCAGCGTGACAGACAAATCACACTCAACAAAATGAAAGTTGGAAAAGTATGTTAAAAGTAGGTCTCACAGGTAATATTGCATCAGGAAAATCAATTGTACAAAGCTATCTTGAAAAAAAAGGCATTCCCGTTATAGATGCGGATTGGATTTGTCATCGTTTGATGGATGAAAATGAAGAAGTAATCGAAAAAGTAAAAAAGCTTTTTGAAGGCAGAGATATATTTCTGGAAGACGGCAGACTCGGCCGTCATAAAATAGGTCTGATTGTTTTTGCCGATCCCGAAAAAATGGAAGCTCTGGAAGATATTCTGCATCCACTTGTAGAAGAAAGAATCAATCAGTTTTTTGAAGAAAATGAGGATGAAGAGATTGTTGTAGCTTCCGTACCTTTGCTTTTTGAAGAAAATATGCAGAATATGTTTGACCGGACAGTACTTGTATGTGCTGACAAAAAAATCCGTCTGCAAAGGCTTATGACAAGAAGAGGCTATCCTTTGGAACATGCGCTCGAGCGTATAAATGCGCAGGTATCTCAGGAAGAAAAACGCAACATGGCCGATTTTATTATTGAAAATAATAACAATCTGATAGAACTGGAAACACAGATAGAAAAAACCCTTGAAAGGCTTTGGTTATGATACTGAAAATCCATAAAATACCTGATAAAATTATTTTCCGTACAATTTTTGCGCTTTTGATTTTATGGAACTTAAAATATTTCTTCCTTATATTTCAAATTCCTTTTACCTTGATGTTTGTTGATTACATTAAAAACAATTTAAAGATATAAAAGATTTTCAGGATGAAGGCAAAACAGGGTTTGTATCAGACATAGCACAGGCAAGTGTTTTTGATATCCAAAGCTCAATACGTGATTTTTATCTCACACAGTATGCGGTTGTACCTTCCGTTGTAAAAAACGATGCGCAAGAAGTATACGTTATAGCTGCTTATGATACAAAACAAAAAGCTGTTCCTCTTAAAGGATATGAGCTTGTAAAAAAAATAAACGACAGAACTTATTTATATAAAAAGGTAAAAGAATAAAGGCGGAATGATGTTTTTGGGATTTGTTACGGGACTTTTGATAACAATACTGACAGGATATTTTGCTGTCTCAATTATAGAAAGAGAAATGGAGCTCAGGTTTAGAATTTTATTTTCCATACCTCTCGGGTTTGCAATAAATTCCGTTCTTTACTTTCTTTATTTGTATTTCAGCGTTAACAGTTTTAAAACCTTCAAACTTTTTGAAATCATAGTTGCCGTCATACTTGCTTTAATTTACTACAACGATGAAAAACCGGATTTGAGCAGACATAAATTCAAAAAACTTTCCAACTGGTTTTATCTGCTGAATATATATGCTGTATTGATATATTTAAAATATTTTATAAATAATCCCATGGGAAGCTGGGACGGCTTTAGAATCTGGAATATAAAAGCCGAGTTTCTGGCTTTGAATAATCCTTTGTGGCAGAATGTATTTTCTCTGCCGCATTTTATGTCGCACAATGACTATCCTCTGTTGCTGCCTTCTGCTACAGCAAGACTGTGGAATTATACCGGCGGTGAGAACTTTGCCGTTAATGTGACAATAGGTTTATTTTTTACTTTCGGGCTAGTGTATTTATTATTTCAGGCACTCGAGTATTTTAAAAGTGAAAAAATAGCAGTAGTCGTGACATCGGTATTTATGATTCTGGATATATTTCTTGTAAACGGCGCTGCCCAGTGTGCGGATGTTCCGCTTGCTTATATGTATCTGTGCACTATAGTGTGTTTATTTTTATATTTCAGGAAAGAAAAGTTTTCTTATATCACACTTGCAACAATTTTTGCGGCATTTTCAGCCTGGACAAAAAATGAAGGTATGATGTTCTTTTTAATATACCTTGCAGTTTTACTAATCTGGATGTTTTGCAAAAAAATGTATAAAAAAGCCGGTATTACGGCTTTGGCTGCTGTACCGGCAGCAGCGTTTATCGGCTGGTTTAAATATCTTGCTCATTCACCAAACGATTTAGTTGCAGGATTTTTTATACTAAAAACCTATCATTTTGCTTTTGATTGGAGCAGATATGCAGTTATATTGAAAACTTTTGCAAACATCGTATTTTCTAGATTTTTGCTTCTCTTTGTTCTTTTATTCTTATGCACAAAGGGTTTCCGTATAAAAGAAATAAACAGAACACCGTTTATGTTGTCCTGTGCAATATTTGTACTTTGTGCTGCAGGATATTTTGCTGTTTATCTGTTTTCTCCACATGATATAGGCTGGCTTGTTGAAAATTCTATGGACAGAATAATAATACAAATTTTACCGGTATTTTTATTTCTGTTTGCACTCAACTTGAGAATAGGTAAACCGGACAGCAATAAATAATCGCTTACTATTTTGAAGATATATGATAAAATTAAGATGTTCCATTAAAATGTTTAAATTATGCAAAGAAAAGGTATGTAATATGAAAAATAAATTGATAATGACAATAATAACAGGGCTTGTGCTGGCAGGCAGCGTTTTTGCTTTTGCTGCCAATGCGCCGCAGCCCGTTAATCTGGATATGGCAGCAGCGCAAAAAGCAGAAACTAAGGCTGCACAAAGTACAAATCCTCCGGCAAATGCCAATACATATCAATGTGTAAAACCGTTGGAGGTTGTGGCAAATCCTGATATGTATTTGAATAAAAAAATTAAATTCAGAGCTGCTTTTGACAAATTTTCTACTCTAGGGCTGGATTACAAACCTGCATTGCGCGATTCTCAAAAATATATCTCTTTCTTAATTAAAAGAGATGATGTAACAGACCACACAATTCCGTTGTCAGAGATGAAAATTTTTATCAAGCGTACAGAAGCTGAAAAATTTATTGACCTTGATTCCGGCGATATTATAGAAGTCTACGGCAAAGTATTTTCCAACGCACTGACAGACCCGTGGATTGATACGGAAAAACTTGTTGTTGTGGAAAAGAAAAATAAAGATACAAAAAAGAAAGATTAAATTTGAAAATTATTAAAAAATATCTGTATAATGTTATTCACTAATGGAATTAGTTGCGGAGTTATTGATATATGGGTACAACAGATAAAAAAAATGAAATAAAAGATAAAGATAAAAAATACCTTACAATACACGGGCATTTTTATCAGCCGCCGAGAGAAAACCCCTGGCTTGAAGCAATAGAGCTGCAAGACAGCGCGCTTCCTTTCCATGATTGGAATGAGAGAGTAAATCTCGAGTGCTACAATCCGAATTCTGCATCAAGAATCGTTGATGACCAGAACAAAGTACTGGATATAGTAAATAACTATTCTCTTATGAGCTACAATTTCGGCCCCACGCTTTTATCCTGGATGGAAAAACATGCACCCAAAACTTATGAAAGAATTATAAAAGCCGATGTTGTGAGCCGTGTAAAGTTTTCAGGACACGGAAACGCAATAGCTCAGGTATACAATCATATTATTATGCCTTTAGCAAATCGTCATGATAAAGAAACACAGGTAAAATGGGGAATAAGAGATTTTGAATACCGGTTCGGCAGAATGCCCGAAGGCATGTGGCTGGCTGAAACCGCTGTTGATGACGAAACACTGGAAGTACTGGCTGATAACGGAATCAAATTCACTATCCTGTCACCTTATCAGGCGCTAAAATACCGTAAAATAGGTGCAAAAGAATGGACTGATGCAGGCTGGGGGAATATTGACCCTGCAAAGCCTTACAGATATTTTATTAAAAATAACCCGAAAAAATTTGTAGATTTATTTTTCTATGACGGTGCAATTTCAAAGTCCGTTGCGTTTGACAACATACTTCAAGACGGCAACAAATTTGTCAGCCGTTTAAAAGAAGGTATATCAAACGACAGAAATTACCCGCAGCTTATACATATTGCAACAGACGGTGAAAGCTACGGACACCATACAAAATTCGGTGATATGGCTTTAGCATATGTGCTCAGGGTAAAAGCTGAAGAACAGGGCTTTATTATCACAAATTATGCGGAATATCTTGATAAATACGGTGTAAATGATGAAGCCGATATTAAACAGGCATCTTCTTGGAGTTGTTTCCACGGTGTAGGCCGCTGGAAAGAAGACTGCGGATGTTCTACAGGCGGCCAGCCCAGCTGGAACCAGCGCTGGAGAGAGCCTTTGAGAAACGCTCTTGACTATCTCAGAGACAATTTGATTTCTCTTTATGAAAAACAGGGTAAGAAGTTCTTTACAAAAGATCCCTGGGAGGTTCGAAATGAATACATAAACGTTATTCTTGACAGAAGCGAGCTTACCATAAAGAATTTCTGTAAAAATAATCTGAAACCTGAATGCAATGATCAGGATAAAGTTGCTGCGATGAAGCTATTGGAAATGCAAAGACAGGCAATGCTTATGTATACAAGCTGCGGCTGGTTCTTTGCCGATATTTCCGGTATTGAAACTACCCAGATTATGAAATATGCAGCCCGTGCAATGCAGCTTGCGGCTAATTTTACAACAAAAGATTTTGAAACGGAATTTATAAATATTCTTTCAAATGCACAGAGCAACATAAAAGAATTCGGCACAGGGGCTGACATATACAAAAAATTTGTAAAACCTTCCGTTGTAACTATCAAACAGATTGCAAGTTTGTGGGCAATTGTTTCTCTTTATGAAGAAATTGAAGATGAAACAAGCCTGTACTGCTATGATATTAAACGTTTGAGCTACAAGACAGTTTCCAAAGGCAAAAACAGTCTGTATATAGGACGTGTACAAATCAGGTCGCAGATAACACTGGAAAAATTTGACCTTATATTTGCACTTCTTAAATACTCGGGCGGTGATTTCCATTGTGCGATTAAAGAATACTCGTCTGCGGAAGAATTTGCCGAGGTACAAAAAAATCTCACCTCCACATTTGTTAATTATCCGCTTACGGAAATTATCAGAAGCCTTGATGAAAACTTCGGCACGGAATACTATACACTCAAGGATATCTTTATTGAAGAAAGAAGAAAAATCCTTAACATTATGATTCAGGGCAAAACAAACAAGTTCTCCGGCCTTTACAAAGATATTTACGAAGACGGAAAAGCATCTATTTTTCACTTCAAAAATCTCGGCTTAAACCCGCCGGATGAATTTAAAATTGCCGCAAGATACGTGCTCGGTATAGAGTTTAACAAGCAGATAGAAGCATCTCAAAAGTCTGTCAATGACCATGAACTTCAAGAAGCGATTGATATAAACAATGAGGCAAAAATGCTCGGTGTAAAACTTGATAAAAAGCTTGCAAACACAGTATTTACGGAAAAAGTCACAGATGCGATGTATGCACTGTCAAAAAATCCTGAGATACACACTATAGAATCCGTATTGAATCTGTTTAAATATGTAGAAGCACTGGAATTGAGAATAGATACATCAGAATCCCAGAATATTTATTTTAATAAGATTCATGAAATTCTTGAAAATGTTGTATCAAACATAGATGAACTAAAAGATGACTATGACAGAAAATTTGTGCTTTTGCTTCTGGAACTTGGCAATAAATTGAATATAAACACAAGTTTTTATAAAGAAACTTTTGATAAAGCTATGTCTCCTTTGACAGCAGCAATGAAGGAAGTAAAAGAAATTAAAAAAAATTAGATTTAAAATTTGTCCGAAAAAGCTTACCATAAGCGTGCTTCTGGAAATTTTACAGACAAGGCTCACTGATTTTTGTTTTTAGCTCTGTCTGAGAATAAAAGTATGCAATTATAACTGTGTAACCATTTCAAATTCATATATCCGGCGTGTTTAGGAATTATAAATTTTGAGTATTATATATATAGGAGTCAAAATAGGAAAAATCCATGCCGGAAGAAAAATTTGAAAAAGATAACAATGATTACGGATTCAGTTTTAAATTAGATGATTTTCAAGAAGAAGCCCTATATTATATAAACAACGGTAAAAGCGTTGTCGTGTGCGCCCCGACAGGTGCAGGCAAAACCTGTATTGCGCAAATGGCAATACACAAGGCTCTTAAAGAAGGTACAAGAATCTTTTATACAACACCTCTAAAGGCTCTTTCTAACCAGAAATACAGTGATTTTTCACAAAAATACGGAGAAGACAGGGTAGGGCTGCTTACAGGTGATACTTCAATAAATCGCAGCGCACAGATTGTTGTAATGACAACGGAAGTTTTCAGAAACATGCTCTACGGAACAAACTTCGGCTCTGTGTCAGATAACCTGAAAGAAGTCAGATACGTTGTTCTGGATGAAGTTCACTATATGAATGATGAACAAAGAGGTACAGTGTGGGAAGAAAGTATTATCTACTGCCCGACAAATATACAGATTATTGCTCTTTCTGCAACTGTTGCAAATTCACAGCAGCTTACAGACTGGATAAATACCGTACATTCAAGAACAGAGCTTGTTTATACGGATTTCAGACCGGTACCTTTACGATACTATTACTATGATTCTTCAAAACCAAACGATATCCTTCCTCTTTTTACACCGGAAGGACGTTTGAATAAAAAGATAAAGCCGGAATCAAAAGCAAAATATTTCGGAAAACGAGGGAAAATGCCTCAAAGACAGGTGGCAAAGGATGTCGTCTCCGTATTGCATAAGAAAAATATGCTGCCTGCAATATATTTTACTTTTTCCCGCAAAAAATGCGATGAGCAGATGGAAAAATGCGCAGGGTTATGCCTTACAACACCTGAGGAGCAAAAAGAAATCAAAAACATAGTGGACGAATACCTTGCGGAAAATCCGTACCTGTACAATAACAAACACCTTGAGTATGTACTGTGCGGGGTTGCCTCGCACCATGCCGGACTTTTGCCGGGGTGGAAGGTGCTTGTGGAAAAGCTTTTTCAAAAAGGGCTTATAAAAGTTGTTTTTGCAACAGAAACTCTTGCTGCAGGTATAAACATGCCTGCACGCTCCACAGTTATTTCCGCAGTTTCAAAACGCACGGATTCAGGTCACAGAATGCTTACGCCGAGTGAATTTTTGCAGATGTCAGGACGTGCGGGCAGAAGAGGCATGGACGAAATTGGCTATGTAACCATTGTAGGCACAGCTTTTCAGTCACCCGAAGAAGTGGCAGAGCTTGTAAAAAGCGATGCAAACCCGTTAGAAAGCCGTTTTACTCCTACTTATTCCATGGTTTTGAATCTGCTTCAAAGATTTACACTTGATGAGGCCAAAGAGCTTATACTAAAAAGTTTCGGCTATTACACCTCCACAACAAGGCTCACACCTTTGATAAAACAGCAGGAAGAATTGAACAGCGTAATAGAAGGCATAAAAGAGTTCAAATGTCCTTTCGGTCATTCAACAAAAGACATGTTTGAATATATTAAACTGAAAAATCTTTATGTGGAACAGAGAAAAACCTCAAAAATTCTAAGAAAACAAATGAATAAAAAGAATGCCGAAAATGTTGAGTACGTAAAAGATTTTGAATTTAAAACAAAACAGCTTTTACACAAGGTTCAGGCTTTTGGCTGCGACAATTGCAAATTGTACAGAAAACACGCAAAAGAAAACGAACTTTTAGACAGATTCCAAAAACGTGCTATGAAACTTGAAAAGAATATTGAATACCAGAAAGATGTTTACTGGAGAATGTTCTTAAACCATGTCGGCGTGCTTGACAAAATGGGCTATATTGAAAATAATTATCCCAACGAAAAAGGTATGACAACAGCCGCTATCAGAGCGGAAAACGAGTTGTTTCTCTCGGAAATTATTTTTAGCGGAATATTTGATACACTAAAAGTTGACGAGCTTGCTTCCGTGATTTGTGCAATTACAACAGAAGACTTAAGAGCGGATGTTTATCCTGAAATTCCCATAAGCAAGGGAACAAGAAAAGCTCTGAACAAAATAAAAGATATTAGACGCAGATTGACAATAGTGCAGAGGGATTTTGAAATAGAAACTCCTATGTATATAAATTCTTACTATTCGCCTTTGATAGAATACTGGGTAAACGGAGGAGAATGGGAAGAACTTGTAGAGCAAATTCCTTCCGGCGAAGGGGATGTCGTAAGGTGCTTTAAACGCACAATAGATGTCTTGCGCCAGCTCACTATTGTACCCAATGTGTCCGATGAACTTGTACAAAACGCAAGGGCTGCAATTGATGCAATAAACCGTTCACCAATAGATATTGATTAACTTTTCTGCTTACACAATAATATTTAAACTTCCCCATTTATCACAGTATTCCGGATGCACCATATCGGCATTTACAATACCTTCATATCTGGAATATGTGTCTTTGTCTGTACACATTCTTTGAACATTAATAAAATTATTTTGAAATTTTTCTTTTACCAGATACAAACCGCTTTTTAACTTATCATTAGGCTGTGTTTTTCCGAGTTCAAAAACATCACCGGGTTTAAGCAGGTTTATTGCAGTTTCAAAATTTCTGTATCTGTCTTTTGTTTTAAAAAATTCAGCTTTTTTAATATCTCTTTTCTCTGTTGTTATATTTGTATAATTTATTGTTGGCATATTATTATCCTTTTGCTGTTTTATGTTTATAATAAGTTGAAACTTTTTATTTTTTGCTATTGTATTTAAGGAAAATATTTATGTCTTTACAAAGAGTAAAAAAATTTTTTAAAACCCAGGGTCTTGAAAACAAGGTAATGGAATTTGATGTCTCAAGCGCTACTGTAGAACTTGCAGCAAAGGCACTAGGGTGTGAGGAGGCAAGAATTGCAAAAACACTTTCTTTTATTGTAGAAGAAAAGCCTGTGCTTATTGTGACAGCAGGGGATGTGAAAATTGATAATGCAAAATACAAATCAACTTTTCATACAAAAGCGAAAATGCTGAAATTTGAAGAAGTAGAGCCGCTCATCGGACATGCAGTCGGCGGAGTTTGTCCGTTTGCTGTTAATGAAGGAGTTAAGGTCTATCTTGATGAATCATTAAAAAGATTTAGGACTGTGTTTCCTGCCTGCGGAAGTGCAAACAGTGCCATAGAATTGAATATACCCGACCTTGAAAAATATTCCGCTTCAGATGGATGGGTAGATGTTTGTAAAAAGATTTGTTAAAATAAAATTTTACAAATTTGTTTAAAGGAGTTTTATATGGATAATCAGCCTAAAAAGGGAATTAATAAAAAGGTAAAAAAGTTTTATATAGTACTGGGGATGCTTCTTATTCTGCTTATACCGATTGCTTTTATGGGCGGAATAGTACGGGACAGAGAGTCTTATAAAAATGAAGCGGTGAACAATGTAAAACTTTCCTGGGCTGATACGCAGACAGTCATGGCGCCTGTTTTGACATTGAATGTTCCTTCAAAAAAAGGAATCACTAAAAAACAACTGCAATTGAATAACTATGAAGCTGAGATAGAAGTAAAGACGCAGACCCGCAAAAAAGGTATTTTTACTGTGCCCGTTTATACGGCTGATGTTGAATTGAAAGGTGATTTTATAAATTCTTACGGAAAAATAAAAAATATACCGGGAGAGTTATCTTTTGATGTAACCGATTCAAAAGGCTTTGTCACACAGCCGGAATTTAAGCTGTTGTCTGATAAATTTGCAGCAAATACATCTAAAAAATACACAAAAATCTTAAATACAAACGCCGGAACAATCCCTTTTGAAATAAAATATCAAATACGGGGTATAAATAAGATTTATGCAATACCCGGAGGATTAAATAACGAAATAGAAATAGAAGGCGACTGGAAAGACCCTTCTTTTGACGGTGATTTTCTGCCGTCTGAAAGAGAAATAGCAAAAGATTCTTTTGAAGCTGAATGGGAAATACCTGCTATTGCGGCGTCTTCTCTGATACAGCCCAAAGCCGGTGTCTCTTTTTTAACGCCTGTGGATAATTACAGAATGGCATCTCGTGCAGTCAAATACGCCTTTTTGTTTTTGTCTTTGACTTTTCTTTCCTTTTTTATATTTGAAATTGCTTCGGAAAAGAAAAAGCCGGTGCACCAGCTGCAATACCTTATGATGGGTGCTGCAATGCTTGTGTTTTACCTGCTTTTAATATCTCTGTCCGAGTTTTGGCCTTTTGCTCTTGCTTATACAATTGCGGCATTGATGACGATAGGCTTGATAAGCACATATACATATTTTGTAATAACTAAAAAAGAAAACATAAAATTCACCATTCTAATAACAATAATTATGGCATTACTTTACGTTTTCCTTTATATATTGCTTATGCTGCAGGATTTTTCACTGTTAATAGGCAGCTTTGTGCTATTTTTGATAATGGCGCTTGTTATGTATTCAACAAGAAATGTTGAATGGAACAAAGACGAGGATTAACCTTTATTAACAATAAAATATAACGCGCTCCTGTTTAAATATTTGAAAAAAATTGACGTTTAGTCTTTTACAAGACTACATTAATACATTGCAAAATGTTTTAACATACAGCGGAAAAATATGATTCAAAATTTAAAAATCAATGGCAAAATTTATTTTTACATTTTTTATATCCTGTATGTTAAATATTAATAACAAATCATCATATATAAATTTTTGCGGAATAAAAAAACTTCCGGACATTTCACGCCCTGTTACCGTAAAATCATCGGAAGTTCTTAATGCACTGAAAAGTATTAACTCTAACCTGAAAAAATTAGACGAAAACAGAATCCCCGAAGATATAAAAAAATCCATTGATTCCTTAAAAAAAACAACAAATCTTGATTGTATTCTAAAAGATGGAATAAGTTTTAATGACGGAAACAGAACCGTTAAATTTACCTCCCCGGATGATTATACATTAGTTGTTGCACAACAAAGCAAAAATCAAGCTAAACAAAAAGCTATTGAAATCAAGTTTAACAGACTAACAGCAGCAGAAGGATTTAATTTTGCTGCAACAGACATAAATCAATTCCTCAATGATATTTTTGATAAGTTTGACTTTGCACTTTTACAAATAAGAAAATTTTTCTTAAATAAAGATTTTACAGCCTTTACAGAAAAGTTCACACCCAGAGCTGTTTTATCAGATACAAATATAAAAACAACAGAAGAAATAAAGAATCTTTTTAGAGATATACAGACACAAATTTCTTCAATAGAAAACCCGGCTACGCATACAAAGATAAAAAACGGATACCCCAGAGTAAAAACAGGTATACGCGGTTCAAAACAAATTGATTTTGAAAGTATAGGTATGTTTAGAGAAGATTACTCGGTCAATCTAATCACCGGACGAAACGGACAGGAACATCTAATAATCAAAATTCAGGAAAAGAATAAAGAGCCGTTCTACTTTTTTATAAGACCAAACGGGGAAGTTTTAAAAGAAACTAACTTCAGCCGTGTTTTGAAAGTCGGAGACAAAACAACTTATTACTCGCAAAAAGAGCTGGATTCACCTATCATGTCAATCCAACTCGAAACCTTAAAAAATGAACTTATAAAATATAAACAATATTTGAAAGATAAAATTGAAAATTACAAAGAAATAAAAAAATATTTAAATACAGAAGATACAGGTACTTTAGATAAAAATACACTTGCGCTGTTAAATGAAGTAAAATGCCTTTACGAAACATGTAAAACCAGAATAAAAAAGATTAAAGAAGCAGACAGAAAAAAGGCCTTTAAACAAAAATTCAAAATCGACACAGTAATGGCAAGCCCGACATTGAGACTGCGGGATATCACTCCGGCAAAAGAATCTATTCTAATCAGTTTTCCGGTAATGCAGGGGACAACCTGCACAAAAATAATTGTTCTCGGCCAAAATGATAAAATTAAAAAGAGTCTTTTTATAAGAGATGATAAAATGTTGAAATTCAAGGCAACAAGCCTCGGAAGAAGCAAACGAAAAGATACTGCAACAAATTATCACTCACAGCAGGAAATTAATGACTCGGGTTTGAATGATTATCTGCTCTTGATAAAAAAGAGGCTGGAGTCTGTTCCACCTGCAAGAAAGAAAAAATCTGCATCTTAGTTATGTCGGATTAATAAATCCAACATGTAACCTTAGATAATGGAGAATGTGAGGACTCTGCCGAGCAAAACAATCCTGTGAATTGTTTTGCGAGAGGTAGAACCCCCGTATTTTGCGACAGCAAAATATAGGGGTGAAGAATCCCTTACTCTGACAATTTATAGAAAGCAAGAAAACGCGCCCAAGAACTCTGTTCAAAATGATTAAGTATCATTTTGAATAGAGGCAGGCAAAGTCAAAAGCGAAGCTTTTGCGTGCCGTATAAAAATTAAAAGAATCCCTCCGGACCGCTAAACAATATATAATTCAAAAAATAGAAAACGCGCCCGGAGACTCTGCCGAGCAAAACAATCCTGTGAATTGTTTTGCGAGAGGTAGAACCCCCATATTTTGCGACAGCAAAATATAGGGGTGAAGAATCCCTTACTCTGACAATTTATAGAAAGCAAGAAACAATTTATAGAAAGCAAGAAAACGCGCCCGGAGGGATTCGAACCCCCGACCTTTTGGTTCGTAGCCAAACGCTCTATCCAACTGGGCTACGGGCGCATTATTAAATTGTCATTTTCGCGTTTGGCAGCCAAACTTTATTGGAATCAGCAAGCTTACCGCTTGCTTTGCCAACTGGGCTACGGGCGCATTGTCATGTTTTTTAAACTTTTTTCAAAAGTTTTTTATACACAAAAATTTGCTATTTAATAATATCGCAAACATTTTTTTTTGTAAATTAAAAGCAGACCGAAAAGTATGCGGCCTGCTTTTTGAGAAAATATAATCCTAAAAATTAATCGTTGTATTCTCTTAAATCCACACACAAATCTGAGTTTTTTGCAGCACTGTATGCCTTCAAAATTGTATCTATATTATGTTTTACTTTTAGTACAAGATTCTCTTCCAATTGCTCTCCATTACGTTTAACAATCTGTGGAAAATCATATGTAATTAGAGTATTATTTCTATCTTGTTCTTTTACTGATATATCAAGAATTTTATCCGTTTCCAGACTCATCGCAACAGGTCTGGTTGCATCATTAACCATAATAAGCCCTTTAAAGGCCACATTCTTAACTGATTGAATTGCCATAATATCTCTCCTAAATAATACACAACTTTATATTACACGATTTACAAAGTAGTAAAAAATACTTTTGCTATATTTTTACTTTTATTTTTACAAAAATTAATTGCTTAAATAAACAATCGTTAATTCATCATTTTCTATTTTGTGCTAAATTTAAAAATGACGGTTGTAAAAAATAAGGATATACAATGAAAAAACGTGCAATTATAAGTGTATTTGACAAAACAAATCTTGCTGATTTTGCAAAACAACTGACAGAAAAATTCTGTTATGAAATCGTTTCTACAGGCTCTACTGCAAAATTTTTAGAAGAAAATAACATAAAAACCACTGAAGTAAGCAAAGTTACAGGGACAGAAGAAATGCTCTCCGGCAAAGTAAAAACCCTTCATCCCTCAATCCATGCCGGCATTCTGGCTGATGTACAGAATGTTAAAGAAGCAAAAGAAATTGCTGATAAAAATATAGAAGCTTTTCAGATGGTGGTTGTAAATCTCTACCCGTTTGAAAAAGTTGCAAAAGAAGAACACGATGAACAAACTCTTATTGATAATATTGATATAGGCGGTGTTGCTCTTTTAAGAGCCGGAGCCAAAAATCATAAAAATGTAACGGTAGTTTCAAGCATAAATCAATATGATGAGGTTTTGAAAAATCTTGAAGAAAACAACGGCGAAACTACCGTTGAACTCAGACGGGGTCTTGCTCTGGATGCTTTCGAAACTACTTCAAAATACGATGCTGTTATTATGTCGGAACTTTCAGAAGATAAAGAAAAATACAGAACCTTCTTTTTAAATAAAGAAGGCGGACTTAGATACGGTGAAAATCCTCACCAGAGCGCAAATCTTTATAAAAATACAGAAACTGCAGACTATGATTTCTTGAACGGAAAAGAGCTGTCTTACAACAATATTCTTGATATGACTTCAGCTCTCAATATAGTAAGCGAGTTTTTCGATGTGCCGGCCGCTGCTATAGTCAAACACAATACCCCCTGCGGTGTTGCACTGGGCAAGTCGATTGAAGAAGCATATTTAAAAGCTTTTGATACCGATCCAATAAGTGCATTCGGCGGTATAATCGCATTTTCACAGCCGGTTAATAAAGAAATCGCAAAACATGCCTCCTCTGTTTTTCTGGAAGTACTTATTGCGCCTGATTATGAGCCTGAGGCGCTTGAACTTCTTAAAAAGAAGAAAAATTTGAGAATAATAAAACTTAAGACACCTCTAAAAGAATTCAAAAACCTTGTTGAAAAGGATATAAAAGTCACTCCGTTCGGTACACTTGTTCAGGATGTTGACAGAAAAGAACTGGATAAGGACACCTTTAAAGTTGTCACAAAAAATAAACCGACAACAGAAATGGTTGAAGATATGGTTTTTGCCTGGAAAGTAGCAAAACACGTAAAATCAAATGCAATAGTAATAGCAAAAGATTTTAAAACCCTTGCTGTCTGCGGCGGACAAACAAGCCGTATAGATGCAATGGAGATTGCACTGAACCGTGCCTGTGACGCTGCCAAAGATGCAGTTGTTGCATCAGACGGATTCTTCCCCGCAATAGACAATATACAGGCTGCTGCACAGTGCAGAATAGCCGGTATTATCCAGCCGGGCGGAAGCATTAAAGACAAAGAGGTAATTGACGCTGCCGACAAATACGGTATAGTAATGATTACTACGGGTATAAGACATTTCAGACATTAAAAATGGACACACAGGATATAAGAGAAAATCAAAATACTCAGAATTCTGCGGAAAATAAAAAAGCTGTAGCCTGGCTGACTCTCGGGCATGGAATGGCAGACAGCTATTCAGGGTTTATAAATCCTATTCTGCCTTTTATTGCCGCTAATATAGGGGCAACTCTTACTGCCGCAGCATGCGCAATGAGTGCATC
Source organism: uncultured bacterium (assembly GCA_949296245.1). GTDB lineage: Bacteria > Cyanobacteriota > Vampirovibrionia > Gastranaerophilales > Gastranaerophilaceae > Limenecus. Next base: position 13,323 of record CASFNW010000038.1, on the reverse strand, counting down.
ACAGTTATTTTCTTCTATGATGCAGCCTGTGTTCGGCTTTATTGCTGATAAATGGCAAAAACGATTTTTTATCTTCTGGGGCACAATTCTTGCTTCTATATTTTTCTCTTTGACGGGTCTTGTGCATAACATCTGGCAGTTGGCTTTGTGTTTGATAATAGGCGGTGTGGGCGTAGGATTTTACCACCCTCAGGCAACGGGATTTGTCGTCAGATACAGCGGCAAAAAATTGTCTGAATACATGAGCATATTTATAGCTGCAGGTACAATAGGATACTCGATTGGTCCAATAATATCTTCAACAATTACGCAGTTTTTCGGAGTCACAAAACTGCCATTTGCTGCAATATGGGGTATTATCTTTGCACTGCTTGTATTTTTTTGTGTGCCTAAGATTAATGTAAATAACTTTGTAAAAAACGAAAAATCGTTTAAAACAACGCTGACAGACATATTTAAAAATAAAACTGTCAGAATACTAATAATGGTATCAGCATTGAAATCACTTGTCAGCTCCAGCTTCAGTATTTTAATGCCGTTCTACTGGAAAGAACATGGATACAATGCTTTTCAGATAGGTTTTGCAGTGTTTTTGTTTTTAACAATCGGTGCGTTAGGCACTTATTTAAGCAACAGATATGAAAAAATTATAGGATACAAAAATGTATTTTATACTTCCCTGATTGTGCCGTTTATACTTACAATTATTTTTGTAAGCCTTATCAAAATATCTACACTGCTGTCTTTTATACTGTTTATACTGACAGGGTTTGTGACAATGCTGTCTGTGTCTATCAATATGGTCATGGCACAAAAGACAATGCCGCAGTATAAAAGCATGATTTCCGGATTTATAGGCGGTTTCAGCTGGGGGATTGTCGGGATATTTTTACCTCTTATCGGTTTTGTAGCCCAAAACACAGGTATAATAAAGACACTTGTTATAATCTCGTTTATTCCCTTTGTATTATCATATTTTGTACGTTACCTTCCGGATAAACAACCTGATAAAGCTGAAGTATAGATTTGTAAATATTCAGAATACAAATAGCAAAATAAATTATGTTAATATTTAAAATAAATGTTATTAGAAGGAGAAATATATGTCTATACAAGTAGTTTCATTCGGTAAAACAGTAACAACAAAAAAAGGTAATGAGTATAAAAAAACACACGCAGGAACAATTACAGGTGCAGCAATATGTCTTGGTGCTGCCGGCTTGAATATGTACAATCTACACAAGTTTAGCAAAACATCAAAACTTAAACGAGTCATAGGACAAATATACTCAAGCTATAAACAGGTAATGCCTAAAGAACAAGCCGCAAAATTTGCAAAACGCACATTCAAAACAAGCGTTGGTATTACGTTTGCTGTACCGGTACTGGGATACCTCGGTTTAGGTGCACTTGTCAATAAAGCTGTTAACCACTATAGAGCAAAAGCTGCAGATAAAGCAGCAGCTAAGGCAGAAAAGCCTGCTGAAACAAAAACAGAAAAACCTGAAACTGAAACAGTATAAAAATAATTTTAAATCTTAAAAATAAAAAACGGGTGCAATATTAAAAATTGTAACCCGTTTTTTCTGCCATGGTTGATTTTTAATCTTGTTTAAAATACTATTACTTATACAAACCGCAGACAATAGGCGGGGCAGGCAAAGTAAAAGCCGTTTTGCTGATAAAATCAACAAAATCCCTTAATAAATCAGCCTATCGAGGTCATAAATTCAAGGATAATTTCCCAAATACAGGTTAATTAATAATTGATGTAATGATTTTGCGGTTTTGCGCAAAATCATTTTTTGTGTATTTTCGGACGGGCGCCGTGTGAGGCGTAGCCGAACCCGGCCCGGTGAGCGAGTCCGAAGTCGACGGCAACGAAGTACAGTCGACGACAGAAACGAGCGGGAAGAAAATGCAAGACGAGTATTTATATACGAAAGTAACCAAACAAAAATAGGTCGATAAACATAAAACATAAAGGAGCAAATCATGGCAACAAAAGCCTTTAAAGAACAAAAAATCGCACATATCAAAGATTATGCGCAAAAGGCTAAAGTAGCAATTGTAACTAATTACAAAGGTTTGACCGTTGAAGAAATCACAAACTTGAGAAGAGCTCTTCAAAAAGAAGGTGCAGACTATACTGTTACAAAAAATACATTAGCCAAAATAGCTATGAAAGGAACTGATTTTGAAGTTCTTTCCGATTCTATGAAAGAATCAACAGCTATTGCATTTGGTTTTGATGATGAAGTTTCTGCAGCCAAAGTGCTTGCTAAATTCATCAAAGAAAAGAAAAAAGCAGAAATCATCTGCGGTGCATTAGACGGTCAATTACTCGATGCAAAACAGGTTGATGCATTGGCTAAAACACCTTCTAAAGAAGAACTTTACGCAAAAATGCTTGGCTGCGTAAATTCACCTGCAACAGGCATCGTAGGCTCTATCAACGCTGTAATGAGCAGCCTCGTAAGAGCTATCGACGCTGTAGCAAAACAAAAATCAGCATAGCCTGTTAATTGACTATGTTGTAAAAACAAATTAGTACACAATAGAATCTATTTTAGAATCAATTGAAAAATTAACTTTGTTAGAAGCAGCTGAATTAGTAAAAGCTATGGAAGAAAAATTCGGCGTTTCTGCTGCTGCTCCTGTTGCTGTAGCTGCTGCTCCGGCTGCTGCAGGTGCTGCAGAAGGCGGTGCTGAAGAAGCTTCTGAAGTAAACGTTGTATTGGCTTCTGCAGGTGCTAACAAAATCGCTGTATTGAAAGAAGTAAGAGCTATCACAGGTTTAGGCTTGAAAGAAGCTAAAGACCTCGTTGATGCTGCTCCTAAAGCTATCAAAGAAGGCGTTAAAAAAGAAGATGCTGAAGCTATTAAAAAACAACTCGAAGCAGCTGGTGCTACAGTTGAATTGAAGTAGTTTTTCAACAAAAGATAAATAAAAAGCCTCCGGTATTATCCGGAGGCTTTTTATTATTAAAATCAGTTTAAATATAATTTTAAATTTTCTATATACTCTGCAGGTTTTACAGAGGCATAAGGTTCAAAACTCAATACATCCAGATATTTTTTTGCACGGCTCACCGCAACATAAAACAGCCTCAGGGCCTCCTGTGCTTCTCTGGGTTTTTGCCAGAGCTGTTTATATAAAAGCGCTTTCGGGTTGGGTTTTCCTTTGTATTTATTTATTATTATTCCGAATCCCGGTTTGTCGCCGTACTGCATATCAAAATACACATTAGATTTGTCGGCATTCTTTGTTCCCGAGGCAATACTCAATACAAATAAATAAGGAAACTCGAGCCCCTTGGAAGCGTGTATCGTCAATAATTGTACGGCATTGATTTCCTCTGTATTTAACGAAGGCAGTTCAAAATTTCTGTCCTCTTTAATCTTGGACAGATAATCAAGAAGCCCTGTGACACTAAGATAATTGTCATTCTGTGTATAGTCATCTATAATTTTTGCCAGAATTTTCAGGTTATTTTGTGCTTCTGTTTTTTCATAATCCTGCAGACCATTTGATACAAGCGAAATTTGTGTTTTTAAAATTTCAAAAATCCTGTTTAAAGACAAAATACTCTGATTCTTTTTGATTGAAAAAATTGTCTCATAAATACTGTCTGCTGTTTCAAATCCTGACATTTGCAAATTCGGATAAAGGGATTTTAGGGTTTTGTATTTTTGTGCAAGATTGAGTTTTTTAAGTTCGTCAAACTCTATGGTATCTGAAAGTTTTGAATCCAGTTCTTTTTTCATCTTATAAATTCCGGAATCCGGCAGAACATTTTTCAAAAGTCTTACAAATGCCTGCTCATCCTCCGTATTTTTTACAAGCCGCAGTGCTGCCAGAGCATTTTTGATTGCAGGATGTTCAAAAAATCCCGTATTTACTTTTTTTACGGAAGGTATATTTTTTTTCTTTAGTTCTTTTTCTATAATATCAGCCTGCGCATGGTTTTTTACAAGCACTGCAAAATCTTTATACTCTGCGTTATCCCTCTTTTGCAAAAGTTCGATTTCTTCTGCAATATGCATTGCTTCAGCTTTTTTTAGTTCAAAAGAGTCTTCAAATCCTTCTATAACCGTGACTTTGATATCTTTCGAGGTATCAGGATATTGAAGATTCGGGTTTGCCGACAGATTTTCGCCTTTTAATTTAAGTTCATTTTCCGTAACGTAATTAACGGCATTTAAGACCTCGGGAGTTGAACGATAATTTATAGACAAATTGACAGGCTCAAATTTTAAATTGTAGCGGTTTTCAACATTTTTATACAGAACCTCAAGGTTTTCCATCTGTGCGTATCTGAAAGCGTAAATAGACTGTTTTCTGTCGCCTACGTAGGTCAAATCCGGTTTTTCCGGATTTAGCAAAAGTTCTATCAGCTCAAGCTGAGCACCGTTAGTATCCTGAAACTCGTCTACTATAATTTGTTTGAAATATTTTTGATAATAAGAACGGACAAGTTCGTTTTGTTTAAAAATTTGTATTGTTTTATTTATCAAATCATCAAAATCCGCAATATCGTTTTTCTCAAGTTCTGCCTGATAAAGGGCATACACAGCGGCAATAACTTTAGTCAGATAATTTTCAGCAGTGTTTATCGGTTGTATATTTTCGGGGAAGCCCTGTGCCATACCGTATTCTATGGCTTTTCTTTTGCCGAACTTGTCCAGAATAAGCTTATTTTTTGCAATGGCGTCAAAAACATCTTCATCAAGCGTACAGCTGTCATCTGTATAGTTTTTAAAATGCTGTGCCCAGGCGTTTGCATAATCCTCTTTTGTCTCGAATTTAAAAGGTGTTGACTCTGTACAGGTGCTGAATCTTTCCTGTGCATATAATGATTTTTGCAAAAATTCTTTTGGCGTAAGCCCTAGCGCTTTTATTTTTTTGATTATTCCGTAAATATCTTCAAAAAGCGTATCTATATCGCTGATTTTGTTTAATGAAGCCAGATTATTAATCTCGAGTATCCCTGCTTCAACTCCCGCGGATTTGAGTATTGCGGATAGATTTTCTACAGAAGCTGTTTCTCCGTATTTTATGTATTTTACAAGATTGTCATAAATCTTTTTCAACTGCTGTTCTTCACCCATTTTAAAGGACGGAGACAGACCTGCTTCTATTGAGTATTTTTTTAAAATTCTCATACAAAAGCTGTGAAAAGTGGAAATCCATAAATCCTGACTGTTTAAAACCTGAATATTATTTTCATCAAGCTCCTTAAGGATTCTGCCTTTCATTTCATTTGCCGCTTTGTCGGTAAAAGTTATTACAAGTATTCTTGATTGCGGGGCTTCAACACCCTGATTTATCAAATCAAATACGAGTTTTACAAAGCGTTTTGAGATAATTTTTGTCTTGCCGGTACCTGCGCCTGCAACAATCTTTGTACAGGTATCAACAGGATTCAGGACTGCTTTTTTTTGGGCATCATTCAATCCCTGTGCTATTTTTGAAATCAGTTCATTCATCATCATCCTCCGTATCGCACAGGAATTTGTATGCACAGTTTTCACAGGCAAAACTTTTATTCTTTTTAAATTCCGTTTCTTGTCTTATTTTGTCTATAACGGTTGATTTTAGATTCTGTATAATTTTCTCTTTATAAAATTCAATTTTTTCAGCACTGACAAAATCTTCATCACAGCCGTTATCTTTTGAAGACGGACGGATATATAAAAGCCCGAGCCATGAGATTTTGTCTTTGTATTGAGAAAGCTCCTTGCTGTGCTGACAGGCAAAATAATATAAAGGTATCTGATAATCATAAGCATTTTGCAAAGCCTCCGGATTAGAAGGCTCTTTACCCGTTCTTGAGAGGAAATTTACACCGTATTCGCTTATTGCATAGTCGAGCGTATTTGTTTTGTTTTTGCCTGTTTTATAATCAACAATACTATATTTTCCGTCTCTACCGCATAAAACAGCATCAATACGTCCGTCAAAAATAACTTCAGGAAGCTCCGGCAGTGCAAAAGTAAAAGACTGCTCACACACAGCCGAGACAGGCGGATTGTCAAAACCTCCAAAATGAGAAAAGTCTTCCATAGCGTTTAAAAAATTGTCTTTCATCTCTGCAAGAGACAATTCTGCTGCCGCACATATTAAATCAATATCTGTCTGCTTAAAACCTGCCTGCAAAGCTTTTTGCGGGTCATTTTTTGCATTAAAAAGCACTTCTGCCAGTGCAGCAGCGGTTTCTTTTGTGTAATTGTCCAAAAATCTTTTGTTCAAAACTTCAAACACCGCATGGACAATGCTTCCGTAACTTGCTGCAAAGATATATGGCTCTTTGAGATTCAAAAGATTTTTGTAATAATATTTTCGAGGACAACTCTGAAAAGCTGATATAGATGAAGGATTCAGCTTTAGAATATCCTGCCTGCCGATAACAGTTTCTTTTTCGCTGATATCAGCGTATGAATTTCCGCCTTGTTCTGATTCTCCGGCAGGAGTTTCCGCATCTTTTACAAAGGTGTATTTTGAAGAATCAAGATTTATAAGCATTTTAAAAATTGATGAAGGCTGGACACGTTTTTTTGCTTCATAAGAATGTGTTGTAAGAGTTATCCTCTCCTCGGCTTTGCAGGTGGCTGCATTTACACAGGACATTTTCTGTGCATAATAAATTTCATCGGTTTTTATAAAATAATCAAAATTCTTTGCTGTTTTTTTCAGTTCCGTACAAATTTTTAAATCTGCATCAGCTGAAATAAAGGGATATGCCGGATTTGCCCCCGGAAAATTATTCTCTGTAAGTCCGGCGAGGTAGATATGTTTAAACTTTTTCTTTTGTACGGGCAAAGAATATATGGATTCGAGCGTTACGGCATTATCTTTATTCGTGTTGTCCAGCCCGAGCCACTCCATGATGTCATAAAAAGCATCAAAATCCGGCTCTGCATTGAGAACTGTGTCATACAAATTCTGCAAAACTTCAAGACTCTGAGTCTTTTTGGCTATCATTTTTTTTAGTTCCGCATCTTCAAACTCATGCAGGCTGCCGTTTACAATAAGTGCAATTGCCTGCGCAAAGTGTCTTGATTTATAGAGGGTATAGAATTTTTTTAAAAGACCGGTTTGTAAAAGCAGGTTTGTCTTATCTTTTTCATCAAGGTTTTGCAGCAAATAAAAAACATTTTCTGACAAAAATTTTTGTGAAGTTTCGATTTTTGTATAAAATTTTTCCAGAGCATATATGTCATCCACATTACTTTCCAGAAAGGTTTTTATATATTCGTCCAGTGATTCAAAAAGTATCTCCCTGTCAGCTTTGGATTGTGTTTTTGTATTGTTGAGCGAATTAGAATCAAATTCTTCGCAGCCGAGTTTTTCAAGAATTTGGGAAATTTTGTAAAACAGAGAAATTTTATATTTTAAATTTTCATAATTTTCATTGTAAATATTATCCAGAACCGGAATATCAAAAGATTTCAGGATATCTGAAAGTTTTTGTCTCATTTCTGATTTGTCTGCAAAAATTGCAATGTCTGAAAAGTTTAACACACCCGAAGCGGCAGTTTCTTTTATTTTGTCTGTTATATAAATGCATTCGCTTTGAACATCATTAAACTCAAACAGATTATAATTTTGAAAATCTGCAAGTTTTTTGCAAAACTCCGCTTCATTTGCATCATTTTTAATCAATACAGCTCTGTAAGCAGGGATTTCATAGCTGTTTTGGGACATTGTACGGATATAATAATCATACAATTGTGCTGTTATAAGCAGTCTGTTTTTATCCGTATTTGAAATTTCTGCGGTTTTTATTATTTTCTCAAAGGTTTCGGGATTTATATTAAAAGAATGCAGTTTGTTAAATGTATTTAAAAGTTCTTTTAAAAAACTTTCCGATTTTAAAAGACAGGCAAGGGAAGAATCCTGCATAAATAATTTTTTTGCACAGGTTTTTAAGATATTTAAGGCAAAGAAACCGTAGCTTTTATATTCGCCTGTTTCTTCTGATAAAATTCCCGCTGTTTTACTCTCTGACACTACAAACTCCGCTACAGTAAATCATTGTCCGTAATTACCCTCAGGACATGTTCGGGTTTTATTGCTTCCATACAGGGATTGATTCCTGTATTTTCTTCGTCTTTAAACTTACATTTTCTTCTGTCACAGGGAATACAGGGTAAATCCGCACTGACTGCAAAATGGTTTACACCCCACGGCCCTGTTCTGCCTGCGCTGGCAGCACCGTACAAACCTATACAAAACGGCTTGTTTACGGCTGTTGCAATGTGCAAAGGGCCTGTATCGGAAGATACAACTACATCAGCAAGAGAAAAAACAGCGGCTGATTCAAGAATATTAAATTTACCTGCTGTAACCTGAATATTGGGATGCAGGTTTTCATAGGCTTTTGTCTCTTCAATATCATCTTTTGACCCCGATATCAAAATAGTGCAGTCATACCTGTCAATCAAAGAAAATGCAAGTTCTTTAAAATATTCATAAGGCCATTTTCTGCCCTGTCTTGTAAGGCTTGTCTGGGTGTTTAGCACAACTGTTTTTTTATCGGTGCCTATTTCTGCTTTTACTTTTTCACGCACATCCTCAGGGATTTGCAGTTCAAGATTATCAAAATTTTCTATGTCATTAATTTTTTTCTTTGCCGTCTGCCAGAAGTTTTCCACAGCATGGTAACGGAAGGATTTTTTGTATGTTACAGTATCTTTCGGATTAATCAAAAATGCAAGATACTGATACCTTAAAGAAGGCTGAAGATTAATCAAAAGGTCATACTTTTCTTTTCTCAGGTCCAATCCCAGCTTTGTCAGATATTTATAATCTTTGCCTTCCAGCTTAATTACACGATTCAGCCTTGTGTCATGTTCAAGGAGCATAGATGGTACTTTGCCTGTCAGGTAATCGATTTCAACCTCAGGATGTTTTGCCTTAATCGACCTGAAAATATTTGTTGTGTGCACGACATCGCCTATTGCACCCTGTCTTAGTATAAGAATTTTTTTATAACGTGTATTCATAAATGTAATCATCCATTATATAACCGTTTCCGATATCGGTTTCTACGGATTTTGTTTTTTCAAACCCCAGACGCTCATACACACAGACAGCAGCAAGATTAAATTTGTTTACGGTGAGTGTGATTTTAGGAAGTTCAAACTCTTTGGCAACCGGAATAATGGCGTTGACGAACGCTTTTCTGGCATAGCCTCTGCCTCTGTGAGACTTTTTAATATAAATTTTGGACAGGAACAGATTGTCTTTTTGCGGCTGCAGAGCAAAATACCCGAAAATTTCTCCGTCATCTTCCATAAGATAATACTGATAACGTTCGTGTGTGAGCTGTTCTTTTACGGCATGTTCTGATTGGAATTTTTCAAGCATATAATCTATCTGTTCCTGTGAAATAAAACAGATGGAATACTCGTTCCATATCTCTTTTGCAAGTGCGCAAAGTTCTTTTATTTGTTCATCTGTCTCTACTTTTATCCAGTCAAACATCAGATTTCCTTTTAGTTACTTTTATTTAGAATTATCAGTGGTAAGACTCAAATTTTTGAAAAATAACCTTTGTGCAGTGAATTACAGAATGTTATTTAAACAACTGCATGCGAGGTGTGTTTGAGGGCTATGAAATTATTTGAACCGCATTTGTTTTTCGAATCCAATCCATTTTGATGGCCCGAGTTGCCGAGCCTGAGTTTAAATTACATTCTGTTTGAACGAAACAGCAGGTAATTCTTTGAAAATTTGAGTCTGAAAAATGATGATTCATAAATTGTTTACAAAAATCAGTTTTCCTGATAGCGGCTGTAAACTATCTTTCTGCAGCGAGTTTTTCTCTGACTTTTGCTTCTACCTCGGCAAGGACTTCCGGATGAGCTTCAAAGTATTCTTTTGCTTTTTCTCTGCCCTGTCCGAGTTTTTCATCATTGTAGCTGAACCACGCACCTGCTTTTTTTACAATATCCATATTCACTGCAACATCCAGTATACAGCCGAGTTTGCAGATACCTTTGCCGAAAATGATATCAAATTCACAGGTTTTAAACGGTGGAGCAACTTTGTTTTTAACAACTTTTACCCTTACTCTGTTTCCGATATCTTTGTCATCTTTTTTGATAGAATCGCATCTTCTGATATCAAGACGTACGGAAGAATAGTATTTCAGCGCATTACCGCCTGTTGTTGTTTCAGGGTTACCATACATAACACCGATTTTTTGACGCAGCTGGTTAATAAAAATAACGGTTGTATTAGTTTTGCCTACGATACCTGTTAATTTTCTCAGGGCTTTACTCATCAAACGAGCCTGCAAGCCCATCTGCTGGTCTTCCATTGCTCCTTCAATTTCTGCTTTCGGTACAAGTGCAGCAACAGAGTCAATAACAACAACATCTACAGCTGATGAACGTACAAGCTCTTCTGCTATTTCAAGAGCCTGTTCGCCTGTATCAGGCTGAGAAATCAATAATTCATCTACATTTACACCGAGTGCTCTTGCATATTCCGGATCCAGTGCATGCTCCGCATCAACAAATGCAGCAATCCCGCCTTTTTTCTGGCATTCTGCAACAATATGCTGTGCCAGAGTAGTTTTACCTGAAGATTCAGGGCCATAAATCTCAATTACACGGCCTCTCGGCACCCCGCCTATACCAAGTGCAATATCAAGTGAAAGTGCCCCTGTCGGAATTACATCGCAAGCAACTGTAGACTTGTCGCCGAGTTTCATAATAGAGCCTTTGCCAAAATCTTTTTCAATTTTTTCAATAGCCAGTTTTAATGCTTTATTCTTTTCTTCGGAAATTGATACTGTTTCCGTTTCTTTTTCTTTTACTGCCATTAGTATCTCCCCATTTGTTAAATAGTCATAATAATGCTATTTTACATTATTTTGCTGTTTTATACAAATTGTTTATAAGAGAAAAAAAGTACTGTCTTAAGTGACAGTACTTTTAATAAATACAAATACATTTTGTTTCCGATATCAAGCACATGGTTATAAAATAAGATCTATTGTTTCGTTCAAACAAAATGTAATTTAAACTCATGCTCGGCAACTCGGGCTATCAAAATTGCATTCCGGTTTCAGAATTGATGTGGTTCAAATAATTCTATAGCCCTCAAACACACCTCGCTTGAAGTTGTTTAAATAACATTTTGTAATTCACTACACAAAGGTCTTATTTTATAACCATGTGCTTTTAAATCATATATATTTTTACATACCAATAAGTCTTCTCAATTCATCCGGCCGGCTTGTTTTAGCAAGTGCATCTTCTGCGGAAACAAGGTTTTTCTTGTACAGATTTGCAAGGGCTGTTTCCAGAGTCTGCATGCCGTGCTGTGCACCTGTTTGGATTGCGGAATACATCTGGGATGTCTTACCTTCTCTTATCAGGTTAGCAATTGCACCGTTTACGACCATGATTTCCTGCGCCATTACACGGCCTTTTTTCTCACCGTTTTCATTAAGTTTTGGCAAAAGAGTCTGTGAAAATACTGCCGTAAGAGAGTTTGACAGCATGATACGAATCTGCTGCTGCTGTCCCTGCGGGAATACGTCAATAATACGGTCAATCGTCTGGCTTGCGGAAGACGTGTGTAATGTACCCATAACAAGGTGGCCTGTTTCTGCCGCCGTAATGGCAAGGGAAATTGTCTCAAGGTCACGCATCTCACCTACAAGGATAATATCAGGATCTTCACGCAAAGCTGATTTAAGAGCGTTTGCAAAAGAACGTGTATCCTGACCGAGTTCTCTCTGGTGAACAACACTTTTTTTAGATTTGTGAACAAATTCCACAGGGTCTTCGATTGTCAAAATATGTTCATTACGGTTTTCATTGATATAATCAATCATAGATGCAAGAGTTGTAGATTTACCTGAACCGGTAGGACCTGTAACAAGTATCAATCCTCTTGGCTTTTCCGTAATTTTTCTTACAATCGGAGGAAGCCCGAGTGATTCAAATGTTGGAACCTGTGTATTGATAGTTCTGAACGCTGCTGCATAAGTACCGTTGTTTTTATAAACGTTTACACGGAATCTGCCAAGACCGTGTATACCGTAAGAAAGGTCAAGCTCCCAGTCTTGTTCAAGACGTCTTCTCTGTTCATTATTCAAAATAGGAAAAACCAGAGATTCAACATTCTCTGCCGTAAGTGCTTCATGGTTTGTTCTTATAAGTTTTCCGTCTATACGAAATACAGGAGGAAGGTTTGCAGAAATATGTATATCACTGGCACCTTTACCCACTGCATCTTCCAATAACTCTTCTATTAACATTTCATGCTCCTAGTACATCTATTGATGTTATAATTAACTTAATTCTATTTATATGTAAATTTTACAATTTAGATACAGTGTTGTCAAAATTTAGATGGAGATATCATACTTATGACGCAGATAAAGCCAGTGAAACTAAATAATTTCGAGATAGGAAAAGACAAACTGACAATATTGGCAGGTCCTTGTGCAATAGAAAGCAAGGATATACTTTTTACCGTAGCAGAAGCATTAAAGAAGCTCACACAGGAACTTGATATAAATTATGTTTTTAAATCTTCTTTTGATAAAGCAAACAGAAGCTCTATAAAATCATTCCGCGGACCGGGGCTTGATAAAGGTCTTGAAATGCTTGCGGAAGTAAAAAAAGAGTTTGACCTGCCTATAGTAACGGATATCCATTTGCCGGAACAGGCAGAACCTGTTGCAGAAGTTGCGGATATTTTACAGATTCCCGCATTTCTGTGCAGACAGACAGATTTGCTTGTAGCAGCGGCAAAAACAGGTAAAATTGTAAATATCAAAAAAGGTCAGTTTCTTGCTCCTGCACAGATGAAACCTCTTGCTCAAAAAGTCATAGATTCTGGCAATGATAAAGTCCTTTTTACAGACAGAGGTACAAGTTTCGGATACAACAATCTTGTTGTCGATATGCGTGGTATACCCATAATGCAGGAAATGGGCATACCGGTTGTTTTTGATGCAACACACAGTGTACAATTACCAGGAGGATGCGGAGATTGTTCTTCCGGTGAAAGACAGTATGTATCTACACTTGCAAAAGCGGCAATGGCAGCAGGTGCAAAAGCACTGTTTTTTGAAGTCCATCCTGACCCTGACAAAGCGCTTTGCGACGGGCCGAATATGCTTTCTGTTGATATGGCAAAGGATATTTTCAAAATCTGTAATGATATATTTCATATTGTCAACTGACTCCGACTATTTCTTGGATTATTGACGTTCACAAGGTCAAGTACTTCATTTCAAATTTTTATTCTAAAAATTTTCCATTTCGTTTACCTTGTTCACATGGCTGTTCGCT
>CASFNW010000037.1 GCA_949296245.1 uncultured bacterium | reverse complement strand
TGCCTGTGGCACGTTTCGAATGGAGGTATGCTAAGTGAGATACGAAGTATCTCCGTGCAGTATAAATATTAACAACGCCGTACATATCAGGATGCCCTTCGGGTACGGCTGACGCCTCAGAATGACGTATTATTTTATGACATATTGTATTCTGACTCTTCTATTATTTTTAGACTCATGGATGATACTTTGTTCTATATGACTGCTTATTTATTCCGGTTGAGATTTTATTTTTTGCATAATGAAATATTATCAATACATAAAAATTAAATGCTATAATTGTTATACAAAAAGTATAAGTTTTTACAGAGGCGTTTTATGAAAATAATGTTTGTATCTGCGGAGGTTGCACCTTTTTCTAAAGTCGGAGGACTTGCTGATGTTGTAGGCAGTTTGCCGAAAGTGCTTGAAAAAATGGGACACGAAGTGGCTGTTTTTACCCCTTTGCACGGATGTATAGACCAGCAGAAATACGGTATTAAAGAGCTGGAAAATTCAAAGTTAACAATAGATTACAGTTACGGTCAGTATTATTTTACCCTAAAAATGGCTAAGCTCCCCGGGACAAAGAATGTTAATGTATTTTTTCTTGATAACAGCAAATATTTTGCACCGTTTCATGAAGTGTATCCTCGTAATATAGATACAAGATACGAACATGAACGTTTTATTGCGTTTTCTCATGCTGCGATTGAATATGCAAAGCTTTTGAACTTTAAACCTGATATTATTCATTCAAATGACTGGCATACAGCTATGATACCGGTTTATATGAAGGTAAATTACAAAGATGATCCCTTCTTTAAAAATACAAAAAATTTCTTTTCTATACATAACATAGCTTATCAGGGACAGTGGTTTGATGATTTGCTTTATTTTGCACAAATTGATCATAAAGACGTATGGAATTGCTGGGGACTGGAGCATTTTGGAATGCTCAACTGGATGAAGGGCGCCATAAATTACAGTGACAGAGTCATAGTAGTATCGCCTAATTATGCTAACGAAATAAAAACTTATGAAGGCGGCAAGGGTCTTGATTGGACATTAAACCATAATTCGCAAAAGCTGCTCGGTATCTTAAACGGCGTTGATTACTCTGTTTATAACCCCCAAACAGATAAAAATATTGCCAAGAACTATGATATCAATCATATAGAAAATAAAGAAGCTAACAAAAAAGCTGTATTAAAAGAATTCGGGCTTCCGTATGAAGAGGGATATGAAAAGGATAAACCTCTTATTGCTGTCGTGTCCCGTCTGGTTGAGCAAAAAGGGTTTAACCTGTTTGGACCTGTGAGTGAAGAATTGAAAGGTCTTTATGCAAATTTTGTAATTCTAGGTACCGGTGCACAGCATTATGAGGACATGTTCAGATACCTTAGCAATACAAGCTCCAATATAAGAGCGAAATTGGAATTTTCAGCCGAACTTGGCAATCTTATGTATGCAGGTGCGGATATGTTTCTTATGCCTTCTGCGTTTGAGCCGTGCGGTCTGAGCCAGTTAATTGCACTTAAATACGGAGCTATTCCTATAGTAAGAGCTACGGGCGGCCTCGAGGATACCATAATAGGCTATCCTATGGACAACGGTGACGGCTTTAAGTTCTGGAATTATAGTCCTTATGCAATGATGGATTGTATACGCTATGCTCTTGATATTTACAAAGACAAAAAAGACTGGCAGCAGCTAATCAAAAATGCTATGAATGCGGATTTCAGCTGGAATAAAAGTGCTCAAAAATATGTGGAAGCATATGAAGAGTCGCTCAAAAATTGAAACCGTTTATAAAAAAATTGAATATATGTAATATAAATTAATAAAAAAAGATAATGTAAATAAGTGTAAAGAGAAACTTTTACTGCCGGAATCCAAACTTTGTAAGTCTTTTCACAAGTTTGAGTGAATACAGAATATTGAAACATATAAAGAAATAATGAAATGAACCGAATATAAATATATTATAAGAATAATTGTTTATATAAGGAGAACACATGAAAAACAAATATGTAAATAAAAAAGAGGGCTTTTCTTTAGCGGAAGCACTTATCACATTGTTGATAGTCTGCTTAATCGTACTTGCATCTGTGCCTGTATTAACCAAAAAAAGACGAACAATGTCCAGTCAGAGTCATGGATCTTTTGCATGTTACTGGGTACAAGAGGGTAACAACGCCAGACTTGTCGGCAAATACTATATAAACGGCATTGCCTCTGATGGTGCAATTACAACAGATACTGAAGAAAATAGAAATGGTTGTATTTTTAATCCGCCCGCAAATGCTAAAAACTTTGTAGTTACGGTAGTTGGCGGCGGAGGCGGCGGCGCAGCCGGATTTTATAAAGATTTTAAAGAATCTTTTTTTCAAGGTTCAAGAGCATTTACAGTGCCGGCAACCGGATATTATAACGCTATAATTATCGGCGGAGGCGGAGGCGGCGGAGGCTCAAAAGGCGGCTGCAACGATCCTGACTGCGGAGGCGGAGGTTCTTCTGCAGGTATTGCCGGCTTTAAAAATCAGATGTTTAATAAAAATGATACACTAAGTTTTGAAATAGGCATCGGCGGATGTTCCAGCAACGATGACAGAACAATGGGATGTACCGGAGGTGCGTCTAAAATTTTTCTTAACGGGCAAGAGGTAGTTTATGCCGGCGGAGGCGGTGCTGGCTATGGCCGCGGTGCAAGAGCAGGCGGTAAAAATCCTAACTGGAATGGCCTTATTTGGAAACAGAATTGCGGTAACCCAGACTCAGATTCTTTTAACAGTACAAATAACTGTTTTGTATGGTCAGGTAAATATCCTGAAGATAATCCTGCCGGTCTGCCTAGTGTTACTAATAATAACTGGATATATTCCGAGGCCGGCGGAAGTGTGCTTATAAATTCTAACTATATAACAACAACTGAAAAAATCAGTCAGCCCGGAACAAGAAGATCTAGGGCGGTATATAAAAATAATTGCCCTCATGGTTCACATAATGCATATTGCATAAATAAAAAATACTGGGAGTACAATCAATACTTTGAATACGGCGGCAACTACGGAGCAGGCGGCAGAGGCGATCGTGACGGCAGTTCCGGCCCGCAGCCAGGGGAGCCCGGTATAGGCGTTTTGAAATGGAAACAGGCATACGGCGGTTTGGGCGGAAGTGCCGGCAAAGTATTGCAGATACCTTTTGCCCAGCTTCCTCAAAAAACACTGTGCTTCCCGGGTAAAGGCGGGATAGGAAGCACCAGTAACGGTTCAGGTACGGGCACCATGCACCAACAGCATAGATTCGGGGCTGATGACGGACAGTCGTCATATATAAAAAATTACCCTGAAGCAACTGGCGGAAGAGGTGCTGTTGTTTTGAAGTACAATGATGACACAACATACAGCAACTCCAACTCCAGCAACGGTTTTGTAAAAGGCGGAGACGGTGAACTTGCTAATATTAATACGGCGAAGAAACCCGTCGGCGGTGCAGGCGGTTATTCCATGATGGCAGACAATGGTTATGTAAATAATAATAGCGCCAATGGACATACAAGACCGTTATTTGTAAACGGGGCGGATATTGATTTGTTCAATAGATTGATAGGTGCCGGAGCCGGCGGCGGAGGCGGATCTTCTGACGGAAATATCATAGGCGCCGGCGGCAGAGGCTCTTCCGGTATTGTATTTATACAATGGTAGATAGATTAAAAAGATTCTTGTATTTCACAAGAATCTTTTTTTTAATTTGTTTTTCGTACTGTATAATATTCTTATGGAAAAAACATCACCTGAAAAATTACCGGAAAAAGCTTCCGAAAATACATCATTACCGTCAGTAAAAAAATATGTGCTGAAAAAATCCATTGCACAGGATACCGGCGCACATTATAAAATAAATTATGAAGAAGATTTAAATCCTGCACAGTTAGAAGCTGTAAAAACAAAAGACGGGGCAGTTCTTGTTATAGCCGGTGCAGGTTCGGGCAAAACAAAGACTCTTACGTACCGTGTGGCAAGACTTATTGAAAGCGGAATAAAACCTTCTAATATACTGCTTTTGACATTTACAAAAAAAGCGGCCGATGAAATGCTGAACCGCGCTGTTATGATTCTGGATTCCAGATGTGAAAAGGTTGCAGGCGGTACTTTTCATTCATTTGCAAATTACATTTTAAGAAAATATTCCGATTCTCTGGAATTAAGAAACAATTTTACAATAATTGATCGTGCCGATGCGGAAGATGTTATAAACCATATACGCTCGCAGATAGTTACAAAACAGGAAAAAAGATTCCCCCGTAAAGGAACAATTCTGGATATTTATTCAAAGGCCGTAAACAAAAATATGGCCGCACAGGAGATTATCGAATCTGAGTACAACCAATTTGTGCACTGCGTGGATAAGATAAATGAAATTTCAAAGCAATATGCGCTGTATAAGAGAGAAAACAGCCTGCTTGATTACGATGATTTGCTTTTGTACCTGAGAGCACTATTGCAGTCTAATGATGAAATCAGGAAAAAATTATCCAACCAATATAAATACATAATGATAGACGAGTATCAGGATACAAATTCTTTGCAGGCTGATATTATAAAGCTTCTTGCTTCGGAGCATAACAATGTTATGGCTGTAGGGGATGATTCCCAGAGCATATATTCCTTTAGAGGTGCAAATTTCAGAAATATTCTGGATTTTCCCGCAATTTTTCCAAACACAAAAATTATCAAGCTAGAGCAAAACTACAGAAGCTCGCAGAATATACTTGCTTTAACCAACAAAATAATAGATAAAGCAAAAGAAAAATATACTAAAAGGCTCTTTTCCGACATAGAAAGCCCTGAAAAACCCGCATTGATTTGTACAAATGATATGCAGACAGAGGCGGAGTTTGTGGCACAAAGAGTACTTGAACTGCAGGAAGAAGATATCTCGCTGAATGATATCGCAGTATTATGCCGCAGTGCCAGAATGACATACAATCTTGAAATTGAACTTTCTAAACGGGCTATTCCGTACAGAAAATACGGCGGGCTCAAATTTATTGAAACTGCCCATGTGAAAGATGTCATTGCTCATTTGCGTGTGGTATTGAATCCGAATGATATTATTAGTATCAACAGAATTTTGCTTCTTTTAAACGGTGTTGGTGCACAAACTGCAATGAAACTTTTACCGCTTGTTGCAAAAGAAAACCTTGATACGGAAAAACTTATGCTTCCGGCAAAAAGTTCCGACAGTATTAAAAAACTTTTTACAACAGTGGATAAACAGCGTCAGTATTTGATGAAACCTTCGACAATCGTAGAAAATATACTTGCATACTACGAACCTATCTTGATGGAAAAATATGATGACTATCCTAAAAGACTCAAGGATTTGGAACACTTCCATTATTTGTCAGAACAGTATTCAAATCTGGAGGATTTTTTAAGCGACCTTGCTCTGGAACCGCCTGACAGCTCTGTATCTGAGGTAGAAGATGGCGCAAATGCCGATGAGTGTCTTACATTGTCTACAATACACAGTGCAAAAGGTCTTGAATGGAAAGCTGTATTTATCATAGGTGCTGTAGACGGAAGATTCCCGAGTGTGTACTCTTTTAATTCCGAAGAAGAACTGGATGAAGAGCTGAGGCTTATGTATGTAGCAGCAACAAGAGCAAAGACCTATCTTTATATTACTTACCCGATTGACATGTTTGACCACGCTACAGGCATGGTCTTGTCGAAACCTTCCAGATTTCTGGACGGTATAGACGAAAGTATACTGGAGAGATGGGTTTTAGATTTTGAAGAATAAAAAATATATTCTCAGAGTCCTTAGCCCTACAGCCTTTTAAATACATTGTAAAGAAATGTAACAGATATAATAAATATTGAAATCGTATATAAAAAAATGTTTTTATATATATGTGTGTATTTAAAAAGGTAAGCAGTATGTCATTAACAGTTGGTAACATTTCAATCACAACATCTTCAACAAAAGCTTCTTCATCATTTAAAGCAGAAGAAGACATGAATTTATTTGAAAAAGATACAGTTAATAAAACTAACAATACATCAAATGCAGACTTAACTCAGCTTGAAGCACAGCTTGCTCAATTGGAAGCAGAACTTTCAACTTTAGAAGCTGACAAGGCTGAAAAAGAAGCTTATAAAAAAGAATTAGAAGCTCAAAAAAGAACTATTGAAGCACAGAAACGTAATATTGAAGCTCAAATTGAAGCAAACGAAAAAGAAATTGACAAAAACGAAGAAATAATAAAACAAAATGAAGCAAATATTGAAGCAGCTCAAAAAGAAATAGAAAATCTGGAAGAACAATACAATGCAAAAAATCAGGAAGCTGAAGAATTAAATCAGCAAATCAATGATAAAATTTCAAAAATCATTGCAGATTCTGATGAAGATGTGCAAGAACTTTCAGAAAAAATCAGAAAAGCTACTCAAGAAGCTCAAGAAAAAGCTGCATCAGGCGAAATTGAAGAAAGCGAAGTTTCTCAGTATGTAGCTCAAAAAGTAGGTAACTCTTCTATATCTGCATCATCAGCTGATTTTGCAACAGTTATTTCAATGAATCTTCAGCTAAGATCACTTATTAATGGTGCAAAAGATATATACAACCAAATGAATGTGCAACAAACAGCAATTGCAGGTTATCAGACAAATATTACAAACGCAATCAATGCAAATACACTGATAGCACAAAAAAATGCACCTTTACAGCAGCAGTTAAATGAATTAAATCCTCAGGAAAAAGCAATTGAGCAGGAAATCAATTCAGTAAATTCTGAAATTGCTGCAATCGATACAAATATTGTAAAAGTAAAAGCAGAAATTAATACAATTCAACAAACAATTGATACAAATAAAAAATCAGATTTTGATTTCAATGATTATACAGCAGATATAAATGATTACATTCCGGGTTCTGCTTCCGATGAAACTCAAACACCTGAAACAACAACATACAACAATGCAAATCCGTTTTTATCAATTTCTTATGATAATACACAGTATTTGAATATGACAGATGCTCTGGAAGCTATGGCAATTGCAAATGAACAAAATATCCAGAATGCTCAAAATCAGGTTGAATCAAACAGAGAACAAATCAGAAAGATGTTTCAGGATCTTATTAAGTAATTATACAAAAGGCAATATATAAAAAGGGATTTTATAGTAAATTCCATCCAAAATTTTTAAAACTGCGTCATACTGAGCGTTAACGAGATATCTAAATAAACAAAGATTCTTCGGCTAAAGCCTCAGAATGACGTATTATTTTATGACCTGTCTGATGTTTCATTCTGAGGGTGAAACCCGAAGGATCTTTTACTTTTAAATTCTTGCTAGAGGCAAGAACCCTTAGAGAAATTCACTAGATGTCAATTTTCGATAGAGGTATGCTAAGTCAGAAACGTAGTTTCTGCGTGCAGTATAGTAATTAAAACAGACGAAACAGCCATGTGAGTAAGGTTATTGAAGAGAAGAAATTTTAGAATAAAATTTCGAAACAGAATACCAAACCTTACGAACGCCAATAATCCAAGAGCGGATTTTGAGCGGCTGTGGAGTCGAACGAAGTGAGCGAACAGCCATGTGAGTAAGGTTGTTGAAGTGAAGAAATTTTAGAATAAAATTTCGAAACGGAATACCAAACCTTACGAACGCCAATAATCCAAGAGCGGATTTTGGCAAGACTGACCACTCTGCCGAACAAACAATCCGGTGAATTGTTTGTGAGATGGGAGTGGGAACGCTGTCCTGTGAAAAAGTTTGACGAAGTGTGATTTGCAAAGCAAATCTAAACGGAGTGCAAAGACTTTTGAACTGCCAATAATCTAAGACATAGTCGGGGGCAGTTGACTATATAAAATAAATAAAAAAACATCCTTATTTCTAAAGGATGTTTTTTATTAGAATAAATTTGACTATTTTTTTATTTCAATAGGCACAGTTGCATATTTTGAATATCGATACATAACTCTTTCATAGGGGGTTTTTTGATTTTCATCATTTTTTTCGTTTGTTGTAAAATCGTCTGCGTCTCGGCCTACCAAAAATCTAATAAATTGTGGACTATACATTAAAGAACACCTTCACTTTCCTTACATATATATAAACACAAAAAAGTGATAATTTTTTCAAAAAATTGCCGTAATTTTTACAATGTTAACAAAATCGTTACAAAATGCCACGATTGTAGTAGATATTGTGAAAATTTTCCCTATTAAAACACGAAACTCTTACCACTCTTTTAACTATACCCTTGAATATTTAAATAAATTATTTATAATAAAAACATAGGGAAAAGCCCTAAAGGTCTAGCCACCTTTAGGGCTTTCTTAACTCTCTATTTAGTGAAGATAAGTGCTATGATTATCAATAAGATAAGCCATAGTGCTTTTTCTGTTATACAGAATTTTACTTTTCATCACCACCTTTCAGCCATTGTCCCTTAACTAGCGTGTGCCGAAAGATAGGTAAAACGGGAGCTTACCCCAAAGGTATAAACATTATTTAACTACAATATTTACAAGTCTGCCCGGAACCACGATTGTTTTTACAACAGTTTTGCCTTCTATTGTCTGCTTAACCTTATCGCTTTCAAGAGCGTGTTTTTCAAGCTCTTCTTTTGTAGATTCGGAATCAACTTCAATTTTATCTTTTACTTTGCCGTTTACCTGTACAACAAGCGTGATAGCAGAAGTTTTTGCAAGCTTTTCATCATACTCCGGCCATTGAGTTTCGTGTATAGATTCTTGTCCGCCCATAGCATGATAGAGTTCTTCTGTCAGATGAACAGTAGTAGGCGCCATGAGCTTAAGCAATGTTACCATAGCAAAACTGAATACGTTTTTATCTTCATCGGAAAATTCCGATTTTTTGCCTGCATAGTCATATATAGCATTCACAAATTCACGGTACTTGGATATAACAGTGTTGAACTGGAATTCGTTGGATATATCCTGAGTGATACCTTTGATTGCTATATGTGTGGTTCTGACAAGGTCGTTGTTTTCCTTGGAAAGTGAAGAAACATCCTCAGGCAGTTTGTAATCCAGAATAAGATTTTGCTGCTGAGAAGCGTACAATCTCCACACTCTGTTTAAAAATTTATAACAGCCTTCCACACCTGCATCAGACCAGTCAAAATCTCTTGCCGGCGGTGAATCCGAAAGGATGAACAGTCTTGCTGTATCTGCACCGTAGTTTTCAAATATTTCATCGGGGTCAACTGTGTTGCCCTTGGATTTAGACATTTTAGAACCGTCTTTTAATACCATACCCTGTGTCAAAAGATTTTTAAAAGGCTCATCAAAATCAAGCAAGCCCAAATCTTTTAAAGCTTTGGTAAAGAATCTTGAATATAAAAGGTGCAAAATAGCATGCTCAATGCCTCCCACGTACTGGTCAACAGGCAGCCATTTGTTAACAAGCTCTTTGCTGAACGGCGCATTTGAATTTTTTGCATCCGCATATCTCAGATAATACCAGCTGGAACAAATAAATGTATCCATGGTATCTGTTTCTCTTGTAGCTTTTCCGCCGCAAACAGGACATGTCGTTTCCAGGAATGTTTTTGAAGTAAGAATAGGAGATTTTCCTACCACTTTAAAATCAACATCTTCCGGTAGTTTTACAGGCAGCTGGTCTTCCGGTACAGGCTGAGGTCCGCAATGTTCACAATATACTATCGGAATAGGAGCACCCCAGTATCTCTGTCTTGAGATAAGCCAGTCACGAAGTCTGTATTGTGTTTTAAATTCTCCGTATCCTCCGTCAACTGCTTTTTGGGTAATAGCTTTTTTAGCTTTTTCATTTTCCATTCCGTTAAATTCTTCGGAATTTACAAGCACGCCGGGGTCTGTATAAGCAGCATCTTTGCAATCAGAAGGATTTTCCGGATTTTGAATTACAACCTTCATAGGCAGATTATATTTTTTTGCAAAATCAAAGTCTCTTTCATCGTGTGTCGGTACAGCCATTACAGCGCCGGTACCGTATTCCACAAGAGCATAATCCGCAGTCCACAGAGGGAATTCTTCTCCGTTAAACGGATTTATAGCATGAGTCCCCAATGGAACACCTGTCTTTACCCGCTCTGTAGAAAGTCTCTCTATTTCCGTCATTTTACGAGCATTTGCTCTATATGCTTCAACAGCTTCTTTTTGTTCAGGTGTAGTTAATTTTTCAATATCGTGATACTCGGGTGCAACAACAAGATAAGTAATACCATATACAGTATCAGGTCTTGTTGTATAAACAGGAATTTCCATTCCGTCTATTTCTTTTACTTTAAATTTAAGTATTGCACCCTGTGACTTGCCTATCCAGTTTCTTTGCATTGTTTTAACACTGTCGGGCCAGCCTTCGAGTTTATCAATATCTTTTAGAAGAACTTCCGCATAATCAGTGATTTTTAAAAACCATTGTGAGAGGTATTTCTTTTCAACAACGCTGTCGCATCTCCAGCATTTGCCGTCAATTACCTGCTCGTTAGCAAGAACTGTTGCGCACTTGTCACACCAGTTTACGGCAGCTTCTTTTTTGTATGCAAGACCTTTTTTATACAACTGCAGGAAAAGCCACTGTGTCCATTTATAGTAATCAGGTTTGCAGGTAGCAACTTCTCTGTCCCAGTCATACATAAGACCGAGTTTTTTAAGCTGCATTTTCATATAAGAAATATTTTCATCAGTCCATTTTTCAGGATTTTCATTGTGCTGTATGGCAGCGTTTTCTGCCGGCAGCCCGAAACTGTCCCATCCTATCGGATGAAGCACATTAAATCCATGCATCTTTTTAAAACGGGCTATTACGTCTGTTATTGTATAGTTTCTGACATGACCCATATGAAGTTTGCCTGACGGGTAAGGAAACATTGACAGCGCATAATATTTCGGTTTATCCGAATTGTCATAAGTTTTGCCAAACTTATTTTTTTCCCATATTTTTTGCCACTCTTTTTCAATCTCCTGAGGAAAATATTGCTCTTTTATCACAGTTATCCACCTATAATTAAATCTACATTTGCAATTCAATTATAGTCAAAAAATACACGTATGCAAAACATGTCAAAAACGAAAAACTCCTGATTTTTTATCAGGAGTTTTTACCGTATACAAATTTTACATATTATACTTTTGCAGTCTCTTCTTGTTCTTCTTTTTTGGGTGTCATATGCTCAGGAATAAATCCTGTGTTGAAATTGCCTGATATAAATACTTCATTTGTAAGGATTTTTTTATGATAAGGAATTGTTGTTTTGATTCCTGTTATAACATATTCATCAAGAGCTCTGAGCATTCTTTTTCTTGCATCTTCTCTGTCTACACCCCAGCATATGAGTTTGCCTATCATTGAATCGTAATAAGGCGGGATTTTATACCCTGTATAAGAATGAGAATCCACTCTAACACCGAAACCGCCCGGAGCAATGTATCCCTTGATTTCACCGGGGCAGGGCATAAAGTCTTTGTCTGCATCTTCTGCATTAATACGGCATTCTATAGCATGACCTCTCAAAACAATATCATCCTGAGTAAAGGATAATTTTTCGCCTGCAGCCACCCTTATCTGTTCCTTTAACAAATCAACGCTAGAAATCATTTCCGATACACAGTGTTCAACCTGAATACGGGTGTTCATTTCCATAAAATACCAGCTTCCGTCATGGTCAAGCAGGAACTCTATGGTGCCTGCACCTTCATATCCGATAACTTTTGCAGCGGTAACAGCAGCAGCGCCCATTGCTTTTCTTGTTTCTTCATCAATAGCGGGTGACGGTGCTTCTTCCAAAAGTTTCTGGTGTCTTCTCTGGACAGAACAGTCACGCTCGCCCAGGTGAACAACATTTCCGTAGCTGTCAGCTATGATTTGAACCTCAATATGTCTCGGGTTAATAATATATTTTTCTATATAAACTCCCGCATTACCGAATGCATTCTGTGCTTCTGTCTGGCAGAGTTTTATAGCTTCTTCAAGTTCATCGGCGTTATTTGCAATTCTCATACCCTTGCCGCCGCCGCCTGCTGTAGCTTTAACAATAACCGGATATTTTGCTTTTGCAGCAAATTCTTTTGCTGCATCCATGTCATCGACAAGATCTGTCCCCGGAGTTACCGGAACACCATTTGCAGTCATTGTTTTTCTTGCAGTTGCTTTATCACCCATTTTTCTCATAGCTTCAGCAGATGGCCCGATAAATTTGATACCGTGGTCTGTACAAATATCTACAAAATCAGCACGTTCTGACATAAAACCGTAACCCGGATGTATTGCATCAGCACCGCTTGTTAATGCAACAGAAATAATTGCGGGAATATTAAGATAGCTTTTTGCACTCTGTGCAGGACCTATACAATAGGCTTCATCCGCAAGGCTTACATGCAAAGAATCTGCATCCGCCTGTGAATACACGGCAACTGTTTTTATCCCGAGTTCCTTACACGCTCTTATTATTCTGACGGCAATTTCGCCTCTGTTTGCAATTAAAACTTTTTTAATCATATATTTTTAAATTCCCTAAGTCTAATTCAATAGTTTAATTTTATATCAAACTTGAAGATTTTCCATAATTTTATATTATTTAAAGTTACAATGTAACGTAAATATTTTGTCCGAAAAAAATTCGTGATAAGACTCTGCCGAACAAAACAATCCGGTGAATTGCTTTGTGAAAGGGCAAAGAATCTTTCCATACGTCATTCTGAACGAATGTGTACCCGAAGGGCATCCTGATATGTACGGCTCGTTAATCTTTATACTGCACGCAAAAGTTTCACTTTTGCGTGCCAAGAACTCTTAGAGAAATTGACTAAATGTCAATTTCGAATAGAGGAAGGCAAAGTCAGAAACGAAGTTTCTGCATGCCGTATAGTAATTATAACATATTGAAAAGGTCAGCCTGCAACTGCGACACTGGATTAAATTTATATTACGCGGCTAATCTTTCAGGTGTTTAAAGTGTTTGTATAAATACGCAATGCCAAGCACAAAACATACAGCTACAATAGCGACATCAAATTTGTGCCAGATATGCTTAAAAGCCTCCATGTTCTGCCCCATTTTTACTCCGACATAAACAAGGAAATAACTCCAGATTAAAGAGCCTAAGAATGTAAATGTAAAAAAGAATCTTTTTTTTGCTCTCAAAATACCGGCGGGAAGTGAGATAAATGTTCTTATCACAGGCAGCATTCTGCAGATAAAAAACGCCCAGTCGCCGTATTTTTCCACCCATTTGTCAGCTTCTTCAAGGTCTTTTTTGCTTACAAGAAACCATTTTCCGTATTTTTCTACAAATGTTCTGCCGCCGAAATACCCGAGATAATATGAAGGAACAGAGCCTATTACACAGCCGAAAGCTCCTGCCCATGCCGCAACGTGAAAGTTGAACACACCTTTTGAAACAAGATATCCTGCAAAAGGCAGTATCGCTTCACTCGGCAGCGGAATATTACATGACTCTATAGCCATCAATAGGCTTATTCCTAACGGTCCCATTGCAGTAATAACGTGTTCTATAAAATTTATCAAATGTCCTAATATTGTATCGAGCATATTCTATCCCCGCTATTTTTATTTTAATAAACAAAATCTGTGTTAGTTAAACTGTGTCTGCGCTGCCTGTATACCTTGAGTCAGATAGACTTCTATTGAATCTTTTATTTTAGAGAGTTCGGGCTTTAGTGTATCAAGCTGCTCCTGTGTAAAGTTTTGCAGAACATAAACTTCTGACGGAATATTCGGCTGCGGGCCTATTCCTACCTTCAAACGGTCAAAATTATTATTTCCGCCCAGAACCTGTATAACGGATTTTATTCCATTATGTCCTCCGTCAGAGCCTTTTGCGCGGTAACGTATTGTTCCTGCCGGCAGTGCTATATCATCATACACAACAAAAATGTCTTCTCTTGGAATTTTATAAAAATTCATAACTGCAATCAAAGATTGTCCTGACAAATTCATAAACGTATGCGGTTTTAAAAATATGACCGATTCTCCGTTAACAACGGTTTTAGCTGTTTCTCCGTTAAATTTGGATTCAAACTTAAAATCAAAATTCCACTGATAGCTCAAATAATCCAGAACAATAAATCCCGCATTGTGGCGTGTAAATTTGTATTTATCTCCCGGATTGCCCAAACCTGTAATCAGTTTCATTTTTTACTTTCTATCAAAATTATCTTTTAAGTTTATCAAAAAATAAGATTACTCCAAAAGTTACGTCCTTTTAACCAATAACAAAAAGTTAAAAAGCGTTTATCTATATAATGTAAGTTTAAATTAAAAACAGAATTTTTAAAACTTTTTCAAATATTTTATATTAGGGACGGAGGAGACTAATGTCAACCAAGAGCAAAGCCATAGTTAACTTAAAAAGCAGTGAAAAGGTTGCAAATTTTTTAGAGTCTAATCATCTTCACAAGAAAGATTTTGCCGAAATGATAGGTGTTACACTGTCTTATGTTTACAACCTTATAGACAATACAATACCTTTTTCGACAAGAGGCATCACTCTTGAAAGAATTGCAACTGTTATGGATGTAGAGCCGGAGGAATTTGTTGAATATAAAATTCCGCAAGAACCGATTATGATAGATGAATCCATAGATTTTTTAAGAGAAAAACAAAAAGACAAAGGTATTTCTACTGTACAGCTTTTAAAAAGTTTTCCGAGAAAAAAACGTGTTGAAATAGTTGATATATTAAGAGGCGCAAGACCTATACCTCTGGATTGGAAAGAACTGACTCTTATCGCGCAGGTGCTCGATATAACTAAAGAAGAAATCTATCCATACTGGGAAGAAAGAGCAAGAAGATTGCTGCAAACAGCAGGCATGAATCTGCAGACAAATCAGGGGCTGATTGATTCTATGTTTGATTGTGCGAGAAATTATGTGGACAGTGTAAGGTAAGCAAATCCGCCTCTTGGATTATTCGAAATTTTTTCTAAAATTTCTTCACTTCAATAACCTTACTCACATGGGCACTCGCTCGGCTTTTAAGCCTCGACTCCGTGCCCGCTCAAAATCCGCTATTTCCCTATGCAGAAATGTTCGAATATGTTTTCAAGGATTTCATCTGTGATTACTTCACCGGTGATTTCGTCCAGTGCAAGCAGTGCTGCTTTTATATCTATAGAAATCAAATCCTGCAGTTCTCCGTTATTTGCTGCGATTAATGCATTATTCAAAGCAGTTCCGGCATGTTTAAGGCATTCTTCCTGCCTTTGATTGGTTACAAATTCCGTATTCATAGAATCTTTATCAATTACGGCTTCTTTGATTTTTACTTTTAATTCTTCTATGTTATAGCCTGTTTTTGCGGAAATATTGATAGCTTCCGGATTGGGTACTTCTGCAATATCTGCTTTTGTTGCAATTTTTATGTGCGGTTTATCCTGAATCATCTCATAAATCAAAGCATCATTCTCATCAAACCCCTTGCTCCAGTCAAACAAAAATAATATTAAATCAGCGTTTTCAACACAGTTTTTTGTATACTCAATACCGATTGCTTCAACCTTATCAATATTTTCGCTGTCTCTTATTCCGGCTGTATCTATAAGGGTTACAGGTATACCGTCTATGTCAATTGATTCTTGTATAACGTCTCTTGTTGTGCCAGGAATCTCTGTCACAATTGCCCTTTCAAGACTCAATAATGCATTGAATAAAGACGATTTGCCTGCATTGGGACAGCCTGCTATTGCTATTTTTATTCCCTGCCTCATAATATTGGAGGCATTTGCATTTTTTAATATATTGTCAATCTTATCAATATTTTTTTTACATTCATCTATCAAATATGAATATTCCGGCTCTCTTACATCTTCCGGAAAATCCACCGCAGCGATTATCCGTGAATACAGAGTAAATAAAGAAGATTTTATATTCTTTATTTGATTTGCAAGTGCTCCTGAGAGATTATTTGCACTTTTTTGTGCAAAATCAGTTGTCTTGGCATGTATAATATCCAGAACCGCCTCGGCCTGTGATAAATCCATTTTTTTATTTAAAAATGCACGTTTTGTAAATTCTCCTCTCTGCGCCAATCTTGCACCGTTTTTCAAGGTTAAATCAAGAATTTTTTTTACAACTTTTGGACCGCCGTGGCATTGAATTTCTGTTACATCTTCTCCCGTATAGCTGTTTGGTGATTTAAACGCAAGGACTATGACTTCGTCTATTTTTTTGTTTTCATCAATTATCCAGCCGTGATGAATTTTACCTGCACAAAGATGTTTATCTCCGTCTGCTGTTAAGGAGAATATTTTTTCCGTAATTTCAAAAGCTTTTTCTCCGGAGATACGTATAACACCTACTCCGCCTGTTCCAAGCGGGGTGGCTATCGCTGATATTGTTTCAAATTCATAGTTTATATTCATATCCTGATAGTAGTATTAACAGGCAGTGTTTTCAATTAATATATATATTTGTAAACAATTTTTATACAGGCTAGCAAAATAATTTAGCTCCGGTTTTAAAATAAAAGGAAATTAAAGGAGAGAATATGTTTATAAATTCAATTGGATTGCGTCCTGTTGCCGGATTAAATACGCAAAATATACAAATGCATCTTGAAAACAGCAATTTTTCTGCCATCAAACCCGTGCCTTATGATACAGTCTCTTTTGGAAAAGTTCAGGCTGTTAATAATAAAGAAGCTCATAAAGTTTTTGATAGTTATGAACCAGAAATAAAGGATTTTGGAGATTATAAAATTCCGGTGCACAATAAAGAAATCGCCAAAAGATTAGAAAATATGTACGACGCTGATACTTTTAGCAAACTTTTTAACTATGCACAGGAAAAAGGTGTTTTTGATATAAAAATTGACCCGAAAACAAAATTTGTTCAGACAAGTGCAATACAAGACGGCGAAAATCCTCTTATGTCAAAGCTTGTCTGGGTGACTAACAGCTGCAATTTTATGCCGATGCTGAAATATACACATCCTGAAATATGTGTTCCATTAATGGAAAATTTATCCAAATATTATGCAAAACAACAGAACGCCTTTGACAGGATTATAAAAGATCCGTTGCAGTTTGAACTGAACCATGATTGGGCAAATACAGCAAAAAACGGTGTGGGGCACGTGTTTAATCCTCAAAACAATATAACTCACAGATGGTATGCAAGAACACGTTTAGACTCCATGGGATTGTATCTGCAGTCAATGTGTAATTTGATAACAGACGGAATTGAAGGTTTTGAGGATTACGGTTACAAAAATGCTGATGAAATATCCGATAAAGCCATACAGTCAATGACCAATGCTACAGCATACCTGACAAAAATTATATATCCGTATGCAAAAGACACAGGGGCATGGGAAGAAAAGACCTTTAATTCAACAGCTTCGAGTGATGTTGCTATTATAAATGAAGCTTTCAGAAAACTTATCAGTCTTATGTATTTACCCACAAACAATGAAGAAATTTTAAAAGTCAGGGAAAGACTGATGAAGGCAAAACACGGCGAAGTTTTTAAAGACGAAAAAGTCTTAAAAGATATGCTGAAACTTGGAGAATACAGAATTAAGACAAACAGCGCCTGGGAATTTCCTACAGAACGGCACTACGACGGGGCAATGAGTTTTATATTTACAACAGAAAAACTTGATGATGACGTTAATAAAAATGCCAAAAAGGTATTTGCAAGACTCAAAAAATTTGAAACACCGACAACAAGAACAAAAGAAATAGTAAGAGACAACGGTATTTTAAGGTATACCGGTGATACATATCTGTATATTAATTCTGATATAGATTACAAAAAACCTTTGTATAATCCTCCTGCGAGAAAATTTCCGTCCAAAACCGAAGCACAATGGTTTATGGTAAGTGATTTATCAAGAGCTTACGGCAAAATTGCACAGAGTCTGTTTGATAAAATTGATAAAGACGGCTATAGTGGCGATGAAACCCGTAAACTCTTAGACTATGCTCTGAAAAAAGAAACAGAATATATAAACAGATCCTATGCAAGAATAACAGGAAAAAACTCATATAAGGCAAACGGCAAGAAATGCCCTCCGTTTAAAGTTCCGGAAGCATATCAAGGTGTTACCGATACAAAGGGTAAAATAAAGTTTGTGCCAGGTACCCACAGCCTCTAACGTGGGCTCAGGTATCTTTGTTTGATGCGTCTAATCTCTATAGAGAAAATATACAAAGATATGAATATTTGCATCCTTATAAAAGCTGCGCTGGTACACGCTGCTAACAACTAGTTATAACTTGCTTTTCAAAAAATTTGTTCGAGTGGGACCTCGCTTGTAGGAGTGGTACACGGAGTGCGAGTGGCGCCGAGTCTAGCATTTTACAGAAGTGACCCCACCCATGCACTTGTTGGCTGTGCCGGACTTGTTGTTGTATATTGAACTTGCTTATTGCACAGGTTCAACAAGTAGTCGGAGTCAGTTGACAATATGAAAAGTTAAAAAATATTACGAAATAATTGTCTTTTTGATTTAAAAAAGGCAATTATTTCATTAGTAAATACTTTATATATATACGAGAGATAAAAAGAGAAATTAAAGAGAGAAATAATTTTTTAAACACATAAACATACACTGACCTACCACACTAACCTACACACTTACACTTACTTACTACACAACACGAGGAATCAAAAAAGATTCGACGGGAATTCATTACGAATTCCCTTTTTTTTGCGGATTTTGTGCGGGCACGAAGCTGCCCATGTGAGCAAGGTTTATGGAATGAAGAAATTTTAGAATAAAATTGCGAAATGGAATACTAAACCTTGTGAACGCCAATAATCCAAGACAGCGGTTTTGCCTTCTTTTCTTAGCGAGCTGAGGCGAGCTAAAGAAAATGGCGTCACGAAAAAACATCAAACAATTAAAGATATCAAGAGTCTGTAAATAGTGACAAGGATTTTGAGTAAGTAGTAAGTAGGTCAGCATTACTATGCTGACAAATAATTTTGTCGGAGTTGTAAATCCGACCTACGTTACTGACTTCGTTTCCTTAGAATTGTATATGTTACATAATTCGATGACAAAAAATAATAAAAGTAAAAATTAAAATGATATATATTGATAATATTTATTATGTAAAATTAAAAAATTTTTCAATAAACAGCAGGGGGTACGGGGGCGGCACGCCCCTGTTGTAACCTTGATTAGAAACAGTTGTGTTTTGAGGCAATTTTTACAGCAGCCTGTCGCTGAA
>CASFNW010000036.1 GCA_949296245.1 uncultured bacterium | reverse complement strand
GGAGATACTTCGTATCTCACTTAGCATACCTCCATTAAAAACTTGACATTTAGTCAACTTTTTAATGGAGTCCTTACAAGCCGGCTCAATGTCCTCGCTCCCCGGACTTTGTCCGTCCGGTCACTATTTACAGACCTTAATTTTTTTTTTAATTATTTGTGGTTCAGCCGTGACGCCATTTTCTTTAGCTCGCCTTAGCTCGCTAAGAAAAGAAGGCAAATCCGCTTGTTGAACCTGTGCAATAAACAAGTCAGTATTTATTAATAAGTCCGGCACAGGCAACAGCGGAATCTGACGGGGCTGACTGAACGAAGTGAAGGAACGCCCCTTGTGAGGGAAAACCACGCTTTTTCCGAACGTCTGATTTCAAGACAGTGCATGGGGTCACTTTAGCAAAATTTATGCTTATGCGTCCTCGCTATCTCTTATAAATCTGCCGTACATATCAGGATACTATTGAGTACAAGCGAGGCCACATCAGATATTTTTTAAACTGGTAAATTAGTTATCTTCCTAACATAACCATCAGAACAGAGATATCAGCAGGTTTTACACCGCCTATGCGTGAAGCCTGAGCAAGTGTTGCAGGGCGGACTTTGGCAAGCCGTTCTTTTGTTTCCGTTGAAATATGAGACAATTTGCTGTAATCCAAATCCGCAGGTATCTTTATTTTTTCCAGCTTATCAAGCGTTTCAACCTGCTGGTTCTGGCGTTTTATGTAACCGTCATATTTAATTTTAATTTCTGCTTCTTCATAAATTTCTGCAGGCAGATTCAGTTTTTCTGTTTCTTTATCGAGTTCTTTTAATACCCTGTAATCAATATTCGGACGTTTTACAAGCTCAGCAAGCTTTATGCCTCTGTCTATGTGTTCATTGTATTTTGCAAGTTTTGCATTTACTTCATCAGACGGCGAAAGTTTTGCAGCTTTCAGGCGTTCGATTTCCTGTTTAATTTTTTCCTGCTTTTCAAGAAATCTTTGATATCTTGTATCATTGATAAGCCCCATTTTGTGTCCGATTGGTGTAAGTCTTTCATCTGCATTGTCCTGACGCAAAAGCAATCTGTACTCAGAGCGGGAAGTAAGCATCCTGTACGGTTCTTCTATATCTTTTGTTACAAGGTCGTCTATCAGTGTACCTATGTATGAATTACTTCTTGAGAGTTCAAGCATTTCCGAATTGTTCAGATAATTGAAAGCATTTATACCTGCAACAAGCCCCTGTGCTGCGGCTTCTTCGTAGCCGCTTGTTCCGTTAATCTGTCCTGCGCAGAAAAGTCCTTTTATTTTCTTTGTCATAAGAGAATGCCCGAGCTGCAATGCCGGAACTGCATCATATTCCACGGCATAAGCCGGTTTTATAATATGAACATTTTCCAATCCGGGCAGAGAATGAAGCATTTCTACCTGCACTTCAGCAGGCAGGCTTGTGGAAAAGCCCTGTACATAAATTTCATAGGTATCTTTGCCTTCGGGTTCAATAAATATATGATGTGAAGGATTATGCGCAAATCTGACTACTTTATCCTCGATGGAAGGACAGTATCTCGGGCCGATGCCGTGGATTAAACCAGCATAAAGAGGGGATTTATCGAGGTTATTTTTAATAATTTCGTGAGTTTTTTCAGTTGTCCTTGTAAGATAGCACGGATACTGTTTTCTGACTGGCCTGTCAGGTTCAAAAGAGAAAAAGTGAAGCTCTTCATCTCCGGGCTGGATTGTCATTTTTGAGTAATCTATGGTTCTTGAATCAACCCGGGCTGGCGTTCCTGTTTTTAATCTTTTTAAAGCAAGTCCGTTTTTAACAAGAGATTGGGACAATCCTGATGCCGCACGTTCTCCCATTCTGCCGGCACTTACATATTGTAAACCTACATAGCATCTGCCTTCCAGTGATGTGCCTGTTGTTAAAATAACGGCAGGTGCATAGTATTTCAGGCCGAATTCGTCAACGACACCCTTTACAGTATCATTTTCCACAATAAGCTCTGTTGCCATTGCCTGTTTTAGAGAAATATTTCTGTATGATTCAAGAATATTTCTCATAAATCTCATGTATTCTTTTTTGTCGGATTGAGCACGCAAAGCACGGACAGCAGGCCCTTTTGATGAATTCAGCATCTTCATCTGCATGTATGTGGCATCAGTCACAATACCCATCACTCCGCCAAGTGCATCAATTTCTCTCACCAGACAGGATTTTGCAGGTCCGCCAACCGCAGGGTTGCAGGGCATAAGCGCAATGTTATCAAGGTTCAATGTCATCAAAAGACATCTTAGTCCGAGCTTTGCAGCAGAAATTACCGCCTCGCATCCGGCGTGCCCTGAGCCTACAACTATCAAATCGTAATTAAACATACGTATATTATAAAACGAACAAAAATATGGTGTTATCCAGTTCAAATAACATTGTTATCCGGATTTTGACCGGCTGATAGACTGTTCAGGAATTAATACCTTACACTCGAGTGTTTTTCTATATAGTTTTTAACTCCGTTTGTAATTATCAAATCCGGCTCCGTACAAACAAACTCCTGCAGTTTTGCAAGCCCTGCATCGGTTTTGCCCTGTTCCATCAGAATAAGACCCTCCATAACATGTGCCATAGGGTTTTTGGCACTTTCTTTTCTGTATTGTTTCAGTTTTTGTTCTGCTATTCCGAGTCTTTTATAAACAACAGCAAGATCTTCATATAATCCGAAATTCATAGGATGAAGCTTTACCGCTCTTTGCAAAGTGTCCTGTGCAAGTGCAGGATATCCGATTTTCATATAACAATTGGCAAGGTTAGCATAGTATACGGAGCTTGCCTGAGTGTCAGGGTCAAGAAGCACCGCCATCTGAAACTCTTTTATTGCAGCAGCATAATATCTGTCCTGCATATAGATAACACCCCTGTTGTTATGGTCAATTGCATTTTTTTGTGCGTCTATTTTCATGACTTCCATCTTGGCGTTAGCCGCCAGAGGCATAAAAATAAGACATATTGTTATAAATATTCTATAGAAGTACAATTTCCTGACCTTCTTTGGGGATAAAACAGCTCTTACAATTTTCAGTATAATGATTTTCTACCTCAAGTAAAAATTCATCATTGTAATTTGGATCCAGATGGAAAAATGCAAGTGATTTTGCTTTTGCCTGAGAATATGTTTCTAACGCCATATCAAAAGTGGAATGTCCATAGCCCTGTTTTGAAAAATACGGGTTGAGGTATTCTTCGCTTGTATATTGTGCATCATGGATAAGCAAATCTGTGTCTCTTGCAAAAAGCACCAATTTTTTATTTGCACCGACAAAACCTTCCGTATCCGTAGCATACACAAGAGATTTATCCTTGTATGCAATTTTATAAATCATTACGCCGTCTTTCGGATGAGAATTTGATTTCAGACAGCTTACGACCACTTCTTCATCTTCGGGCAAATAATCATCATCGCTCTGGATTTTTATCATCTCGGGCGAATCAACATCCTCATTAAAGATAAGTGCGTAATTGTCATTGATATCGTAAAAGCTCAATTTACAATTCAAATCGTTTATATTTAAAGGAAAAGATTTGTCAAACATCAATGTGGAGATGACGTTATCAAGCCCCTCTTCATAATCTGTAGAGCCTACGATATTAACCTTTGAAGTATTAATATGCAAAGGTTTAAAAAAAGGAAGCCCCTGAATATGGTCATTATGTAAATGGCTTAAAAGAACTGTTGCACATATAGGCTCTTTATGAAATTGAGCGGCATAATCCTTCATAAGCTCGTTGCCGCATTTTATAATACCTGTTCCGGCATCCAGTATGATAAGATGTCCGTTTACATTTACCTCTATGCATGCGGTATTACCGCCGTATTCTAAAAAATTGAAATCCGGAGTCGGATGACTGCCTCTTACGCCTCTGAATTTTACAATAAATTTGCCTTTTGATTCTCTCATAAAAACACTCCGAATTTTAAATCTTTATTTGTTATTTTAACTTATTTTTCAAGAATAACAATCCCGTTTCTGTCGGATTCTTCACCGGCAAGGGTGGAAGATGAAAAAGTCATGATTTTAGCTTTTTTCTGGAGCTCTTTGAGCCTTGTTTCTCTGTAATCAAAGGTAAAAATAACTCTGTCTTTAAGGTTATTTACTGTCACAATCCTGAAAGCATTAGGGTATGATACAAGAGACGGTGTGCTTACATGCAAAATATTATTTTCTTTGTATATTTTTGCTGCGTGATAGTGCCCCGAAAATACAGCCATAGGCATTTTGTATTTATTTAACACTGCAGAAAATTCATCTGCATTTGTAATCCTGTGATGAAAACTGGGAAAAGGTTCTTTTAGCGGAAAATGAAGAAATATCAGAGGTAATTCGTTTGAGTTTTGTGCGTCTTCAAGTTCTTCATCCAGCCAGTCCAGTTGTTCTTTCGGGATTTCTCCGTTGGCTGTAATTCTGTCATCAATGGAGGCATCCAGAACTATTACCCTGTAGCCTTTTTTAGGCTCAAAAGAATAATAAAAAGTATCGGATTTTATATCTTTATTTCTTTTTTTCAGATAGTCAAAATATTTATCTTTCTTAAAAGCTGTACCAACAGCCGCATCGTGATTACCAAAGGTAAAATACCACGGTGCTTTTAGTTTATTAAGCATGTCACAGGCATCTTCCAGCAGATTTTTTCTCGGTTTGTCGATTAAATCGCCTGTAATCATTACAAAATCCACATCTTTTACGGAATTTATCTGTTCTATTTCGTCTTTAAAAAGTTCTTTGGAATGAGACAAAAGCTTATAACTTGTATCCGCACTTTTGTCAGAGAGATGAATATCCGAGATATGTGCAAATTTCAAAGGCTGTGCATAAGAAAGAGCATTAAAGCCGAAATATGCAAAGATAAGCAAAATAAGCCATGCAAAATATTTTATAAGCGGGTTGTTTTTCTTATTTTTTTTATTTTTCCCATTTCTCCCATTTCTCATATAGTGCTAAAACTCCTTTGCATTCGCTTCATCTACAGTTTTGCTTATCAGTTCTTTATCAAAATCAGTCTTATAATTTACCAGTTGTACTAAATATTCTATGTTCCCGGCAGGCCCCTTTATCGGAGAAAAAGTAAGCTGTAAAGGATAAAGTCCGATTGACTCTGCATATTCTATCACATCATATATCACTTTTTGATGTGTGCTTTTTTCTCTTACTACCCCGTTTTTGCCCACAAGCTCCTTACCGGCTTCAAACTGGGGTTTTATAAGAGACACAATCTCCTGCCTGTCAGGGTTCATCAGCTTTTTTATATTATCAAGAACTTTTGTAATAGAAATAAAAGACAAATCCATTGCACAAAAATCAGGTAAAATATCAGTGTCTGTATAAATTTCTGACATATCGCAATTTTTTACATTGGTGCGTTCTACTACCTTTACCCGTTCATCCTGTCTGAGTTTCCACGCAATTTGTCCGTATCCTACATCAACAGCATACACATATTTTGCGCCGTTTTGGAGCATACAATCCGTAAATCCTCCGGTTGAAGCCCCCGCATCAAGACAGTATCTGTCTTTTAAATTGATTTCAAACGCTTTTACCGCTTTATCAAGCTTTAGACCGCCTCTTGAAACAAAAGGCAGGGATTTTATCTCTATTTTTGTATTCTCTTTTAACTCAAGCTGATAGCCGGATTTTGTTATTACTTCGTCATTTATCCTGACATCACCGGCCATAATGGCACCCTGAGCTTTGCTTTTTGTCTCAAAAAAGCCTTTATCAACCAGTATTTTGTCCAAACGCTCTTTATTCTTTGCCATAAGTTTATTATGGCATGAACAAGAGAATTTTGAATTACAACAATATCCCTGCAATACAGGCTGATAGGTAAGATGCAAGTGTTCCGCATATCAAAGCTTTGACACCGAGTTTTGCAAGGTCTTTTCTTCTGTTGGGTGCAAGTTCTCCAATGCCGCCTATTTGTATTGCAATAGAGCCCAGATTTGCAAATCCGCATAGTGCAAATGAAGCAATAATTATACTTTTCTGGCTCAAAACAGGTTTTAGCGCCGACAAATCAAGATATGCAATAAACTCGTTAAACACAAGTTTTGTACCCATTAATGCACCTACATCAATGGCTTCTTTAAAAGGAACACCCATTGCTAGTGCAAAAAGGGAGAAAATACTTCCGAGAATCTCTTTTAATGACAGGTGTGTCAAATCAATGTGTATACAGGATAGATTCATATGCAAAACATTTGCCATAAACAATCCTGCATATCCGAGTATCCAGTCCACCATTGCGATTAATGCCGTCAGTGCAATAAGCATTGCAATAACATTAATGGAAACTTTCATACCGTCAGAAGCACCGTGTGCAATGGAATCGATGAGATTTACATGCGTTTTTTTGATTTCAACTTTTACTTCATTTTTTGTCTGGGATTCTTCTGTTTCAGGATATACAATTTTTGAAATCACAAGCGCACCGGGGGCTGCCATGATAGATGCTGCAAGCAGATACTCGGCAGGAATACCCATGCCGACATACATAGCCATTACACCGCCTGCTATACACGCCATAGAACCTGTCATGGAAGCAAGAAGCTCTGACATGGTCATTGTTGCAAGATACGGCTTAATCATTATCTGCGCCTCTACCTGTCCTACAAAGGCAGATGCGATATTGGATAGAGATTCGGCACCTGATACATTCATTATTTTATACATGACCTTTGCGCATAGCTCTACGACTCTTTGCATTATTCCGTAGTAATAAAGTATGTTTACAAGAATCAGGATAAAAATTATTGTAGGTATTAATTTCAATGCAAATATAAATCCTGTCCCCGAGCCGAAGAGTTCTTCCATTCTTGCCGGGCTGTTTGTCAGAACACCGAATACAAAATTTCCGCCCTCGTTAGAAAAATCAAGGATTTTTTGGATAAAAAGCCCGATTGCATGAAAAATATTTTTCCCCAAAGGTGTTTTTAAAACAAATACCGCAAGAAGTATCTGCAATATAAAGCCCGGAACAATTGTTTTTAAAGAAATAGCTTTTCTGTTATTTGAGAGCGCATAAGCTATTCCAAGTATTAAAATTATCCCGAATATTCCGACAAATCTATCCATACACATTCCTTATTAACTATAAAAATATTGTACTTAAATAACGCTTAAAATACTAAGAAAAATTTATATATATTTTATATTTGTAACAAATTTAACAATTTTTATTATATTCTGGCAATAAAAGACCGTGTTTTGGTTTGTTCATTATGTATAAGTGTGAAGGGATGAAAATGACCATACCTGTATCTTCTGTACAAATACCGCAGCAGCCTGTAGGTGCGTATACAATTGGCGGAAATTCCGGACAGAATCTGAGACCCGGACATTTTGTCGTGAATCCGCCTGTTATTACCCCGTATTCTTTTTATGATGATTTAAAAAAGGGAGACAACTACTATAATGAACTGTTACAGGTTTTTTC
Organism: uncultured bacterium; assembly: GCA_949296245.1. GTDB lineage: Bacteria > Cyanobacteriota > Vampirovibrionia > Gastranaerophilales > Gastranaerophilaceae > Limenecus. Next base: position 24,325 of record CASFNW010000036.1, on the reverse strand, counting down.
CTCTAAAGAGCATCACCATGCGGAATCCGCTCATAAAAAAAGCGTATTTAAAAAAATTCTCGGCTGGGGTATTGTAATAGGCGGGGCCATACTTGCATACAAGAATCGTTCCGTGATTGAAAATTATTTTAAAAATCTCAGGAAGTAAAAATACACTTATTTAATAATGTACAAAATAAAACAGATTGATACATAATAACAAATATGGATTCGAATTCTAATAAATTTAATAATGATGAAAAGAATCAGGCAAACTTTTTTCAGTTTACCAGACATCAGTTGTCCGTGAATCTTGAAAAGTATGACAAAGTAATCAAGGGTAATCCTGTTTCTCTTTTTAATACCAGTACAATATCCGGTGAAAATCCTAAAAATAAACCGGTATTTCAAAAAAGACTTAATTCCCTTGATTCTGCAATGATAGAAGATGCTGCATACATGGTCATTGATGACCCTGATTTAAAACTTGAAAAGAAAATTGAAGATACGGAAAAAGCATTAAAAGAAGTAAAAGAAAAGCTTATTGTTGCCGATACAATAAAAGATGAACGTACAAAGTCAGAACTTTTGGAACAAAAAAAATTTCTTCATCAAAAATTGCAAAATCTAAAGATACAATACAACTCACAAAATGCAGAAACTCACCTAACAAGCATTATTGCTAGATGCATAACACTGCCGGATAAAATCAGAAAAAAATTAAAAAAGAATATTAAAAAATTTTTAATCCACTCTAAATTTATCAAAAAATTTACACCGCTTGTCAGAGCACTCATGGTAAGAGACACCTTAGGCAGACTGGACAAAATCAATAAATCAGTTGATGAACTCGTTAAAATGCATGTACCTTTCGGAGAACAGGAGCAAAGGTATGAAACCCTTGTAAATCATTTATCAAAAGCCGGTGCACTGCATTCACAAATACTAAAAGAATTAAAGGGATAGAAGTTCTTTGCGGGATTCAAAATATTCTATAGAACGATTTGAAAGCATTTCGTTTTTCAGTTTTTTGTTCTTTTTAATTTTTTTATCAACATTTAGTTCTTCAACTATTCCCCAGTTAGAGTTTATCGGCTGAAAATGTTTTTGGCCGCTGTCAGATATGTAATGTGTCAGTGCTCCGAGCATTGTTACACGGGGTAACTCTATTAAATATTCCTGTTTTAAAAATCTTGCCATATTTATACCGGCAAGCATGCCTGTAGCGATTGATTCAGTATATCCTTCAGTACCCGTAAGCTGACCGGCAAAGAACAAATCAGTACGTTTTTTACACTGCAGTGTGGGATACAAAACCTCTGGACTATTGATAAAGGTGTTTCTGTGCATAACCCCGTATCTGAGGATATTGGCATTCTCCAGACCCGGTATTGATTTTAAAAGCTCCTTCTGGCTTCCCCATTTCAGATTTGTCTGGAATCCAACGAGATTGTACATAGTCGCATCTTTATTATCCTGACGCAGCTGCACAACCGCATAGTTTTCAATGCCGGTTCTTTTGTCAACAAGCCCCACGGGTTTCATAGGGCCGAAACGCAGAGTATCTTTTCCTCTGGAAGCAAGTACTTCTATTGGCAGACAGGATTCAAAAAATTTTGCTCTTTCTTTGGAATTTTTTTCAAAATCTTTAAGCTCTATTCTCGGCGCATTTATCAGAATTTCATAAAATTTTTCATACTCTTCTTTATTCATCGGACAGTTTATATAGGAAGCTTCGCCTTTGTCATAGCGGCTTGCATAAAATGCTCTGTCAAAGTTTATAGAGTCTTTTTCCACAATCGGCGCAATTGCGTCAAAGAAATGCAAATGTTCTTCTCCGGTAAATTTTTGTATATCCTCAGCAAGTGCATCCGAAGTCAAAGGTCCGGAAGCAAGTATGACGGGCTCATTTTGCGGAATTGTTTTAATCTCTTCTCTGATTATATTTATCCTGCCGGAATTCAAAACAAGTTCTTCAACTTTTTGCGAGAACAGGTTTCTGTCAATAGCAAGAGCATTGCCTGCCGGTACCTGAGATTCTTTTGCAATTTCTATCAAAAAAGAACCGAGTATGGACATTTCTTTTTTTAACAAACCGCTTGCATTTGTCGTGTCAAGAGAACCAAGGCTGTTGCTGCATACGAATTCCGCAAGATGCTCCGTAGAATGTGCACCTGTCGTTTTTTCAGGACGCATTTCATACAAATCAACATCTATATCCTGTTTTGCCAGCTGCAATGCTGCTTCACAGCCGGCAAGACCTGCCCCTATAACTTTTACCTTCATTACTGTATCATCTCGTCATAGGATTCTAAATCATTATAATTAAACATATTTACAAACTGGTATAAAATTTCCGGGAAGAATCTTCTGGAACCTACTTCCAGCATAATTCTCAAAGCTTCTTTTGTATTTTTTATTTTGTGATTTGTTCTATTTGAAGTCAAATCATCAAAAAAGCTGCATAAGCCAACAACTCTTGTAAGAGGTGAAATTTGCTCTCCGGAAAGTTTGAAAGGATATCCGGAGCCGTCATTGTTCTCGTGGTGTTCTAATGCCACAAGACAAATATCTTCCGGCAGACCCATTTCATATTTTAAAATTTTATAACCTATTTGTGTGTGTGTTTGAAATATCTTATTATCCTGCTGGGAAAGATTCGTTTTTTCAAGAATTTCTTTAGGCAGTCTTGTCATACCTATATCATGCAGCAAAGATGCCTGAGCAAGTTTTTCAATCAAATCTTCATCATATTCAAGCTTATAGCCCATTGCTGTTGCCAGAATGGCTGTATTTAGTGCATGACAGTCATAATAGTTACCCAATAATTTTAGCTGTGAACAAAATTTTACATCCGGCATAATTGCCTGCACATCATTAAGAATTTTATCCTTTATTTCATCAACCATCTGAACAGCGTCTTTGTTTGCTTTTTCTTTTATTGCAAACATTGTGGTCGCATAATAAGATTTCATATCAACCTGTGATTGGGCTTTAAATTTTGATTTTCTGTTAACTGTTTTATCAAAAACAATTTCTTTTGGCTTTTCAGGTTCAAAGACATCATCTTCAAGCGGCTGTGATAAATCCTGCAAAGAGTCTTTTGTCTTAGGAGAAGATCTGTCAATATTTTTCGGAGTTGAACGGTACAAGACTTCATACTGGCTTATTTGCAAAAGTTTGCCCGAGGTAAGTATCTCACCAGCATCAACAAGTTTTTCACCCTGTTCGTTGTATAAATCAAAGGGGAGAAGTTTAAATTTTACCAGTTCTTCTACAGGAATCTTTTCCATAATATCCCGAATTTAAATAATATAATACATTAACCATTATATGCCACTTTCAACTATTTGAAAACAATACGTTTATATGATTTTGAATTACTTGTATACTATCTGCTATAATAATTATGTTTTTAGATAGGAGATTTTATGGTTTTAGATATTAAATACATAGGACACAGCGCATTTTGTTTTAGTACAGAAGAATACGGCAGTATTCTTGTTGACCCTTTTATTACGGGGAACCCCTGCGCAAAATTTGATATAGAAAAAGAAAAAATAAAAGATATCTTTGTAACTCACGGACATGGTGACCATCTTGGCGACGCAATCCCTTTATCAAAAAAAACACAAGCTCCGGTTACAGCTGTTTTTGAACTCGCAAATTACTGCGCAGAACACGGCGCAGCTGCTAAAGGAGTCAGCTTTGGCGGTAAAATACAATATCAATGGGGAAATGCAAGATTCTTACCCGCTTTTCACAGCAGTTCAACTCCTGACGGCAAATATGCCGGCATGCCTGCTTCTATTCTGTTTGATATTAACGGAACAAAAATTTACCATGCAGGTGACACATGTCTCAATTCCGAAATGAAAGTGTGCGGTGAAATATACAAACCGGATATTGCTTTGCTTCCTGTCGGCTCTTTTTATACAATGGATACGAAGCAGGCTGCAATTGCGGCAGAATGGCTTAATGTAAAGAAGGTTATTCCTATGCATTACAATACTTTTCCTCCAATTTCTATAAACACTGAAGAGTTAGAAAATTTAAAAAATGAACTTGAGGAAAGCAGCATTGAATGTATAATACTAAAACCCGGAGAAAGCCTGAAAATATAATGGACAAAAAATACGAAAAAATTGCACTAATGATTGTTCCGACCGGCATAGGCGCAAGTATCGGAGGTTATGCAGGCGATGCGAGTACTTATGCGCAAAAAATAGCAAAACATATGCCGTTGATTGTAAATCCTAATATTGTTAATGCAGCAGTTTTTTCGGGCATAACTGAAAATATGCTTTATGTTGAAGGATGGTGTATAGAGCAGCTTTTAAAGGGCAATATAGGACTTGTTCCGTCGGAAAACAATAAAATCGGGATTATTTTTGACAGAGCAATCCCAAAAAATGTTCTTAATGTTCATTTAAATACACTGAATGCCCTTAAAACAGTTTATGGTATTGACATATCAGGTTATGAAATCACTGAAGAACCTGCAGGAGTGAAGTTCTTTACAACACAAAACGGTATTTCCTCCGGTGTACTTGATAATCCGGAAACGCTTTTAAAAGCGGGCAAAAAACTTCTGGATAAAGGTGCAACTGCACTTGCTGTCGTATGCTATTTTGAAGAACCTCCTGAAGATGACTATGAAAACGGCGGCGGTGTGGATATAGTAGGCGGTGTTGAGGCAGTGATTTCTCATTACCTGTCAAAAGAGCTTTTATGCCCCTGTGTTCATGCCCCTGCGTTTGAAGATATTACAATTACAGACAGATTAGTAAACGCAAAAGTAAGTGCGGAGTATATAACTCCTACATTTCTTCCGTGTTTATTATTCGGATTAAAAAATGCGCCTTTGATTCTATGCTTAAAAAATAATAATCACGGGAATTGTATTACTTATAAGAATATTCATTCTCTTTGCGCGCCTTTTAACGCACTTGGTTCTAGCACTGTTCTTGATGCGGTTGAAAAAAATATACCTGTGTATGCAATAAAAGAAAATTCAACGGTTCTTAATGTTAACAAATATTCAATTAATAAACAAAATGTTATAATTGAAGCAGATACTTATGATGATTATATAAAAACAATGAAAGCGGAGCAGACTTTATGAATATAAAAATAAAAGCATTTACTATACCTGAACTTTTGATTTTCTTAACGATTGTAGGTGTAATCAGTGTTTTCATGCTGACAATTATAAAACCGGGTGAAAAATATCTGCCCTACGCTTATTATACTGTTTATACCGCATTGTCAGAAGCAGCTTTTAACATCAAAGAAGATGCTCTGGATACAAACAACGGAGATATTAACGGCACAGCCAAAGCAGAAGATAAAGTATTCCCCGGTGTAAAAGCGGATGCCGGCAATCAAACAGAAGCACAGGCTGCAGCAAGGGAACTTTGTAAAAAACTTGCAATTGATCCTGATGCAGACCCTGATAATGCGGCAAGCGGTTTTCAATACGGCTATATAAATACAACAGAATATTTTTGTTCTGCAGCTAATTTTAAGCCTTTATCTTTAACAAGTAACTTTACCGAAAATGATATAAATACAAAAATGGCATTTAGAGCGACAAACTCTATGAGATTTTATATTTCCGAACTGGCATCGGTTGATGTACCGGATAATATGAACGGCAATACATCACAAAATGTTAAATATTTTGTTGTATGGGTAGATTTAAACGGTGACAGAAGACCTAATATTACAGCATGGTCTGAAAAAAAACCAGCTGATATCGTACCATTTATTATTACAACATCAGGAATGGTTATTCCTGCAGGTGCACCTATTGTTGACCCCAGATATACTACTGTCAGAATTCAATACCCTCTGGGTTCTACTTTAAAATATTCTGCTGAATCTTTGACGTTTCTTGATGGTCAGGTACGGGCTTATAACAAAAGAGAATACCCTGCATATGAGTTGTATTCTATTTTAAATTCAAGATTTAGTGATGGAACAAATGGTAAAGTATTGTATACTTCTGAAGAATTCAACACAAAGAGGAGCTCTATTCTCAATGGTTCTGCAGTGGATGATCGCTGCAAAGTCAATGATGGCGAACCCCCGCAGTGTACTTTAATTCTCGATGAAAATATAAAATACTAATTTGACAAATACAGTCAATAAAATTTTTTTTAAAGCAGCTTTAGATTATTTGCGGCTTCTTTATGCTGCGGATCAAGTTCCAGAACTTTTTCATATTCAACTTTAGCTTCATCTTTTTTGCCTGCAACTTCATAGGCAAGAGCCAGATTATAGCGTATATCCACATTATTCTGGTCTAAAGATACAGCTGTTTCTAATGATTTTATAGCAGCATCGTGCTCTTTGTCTTTTGATTGCAATATTCCTAAGAAGGTATGTGCTCGTGCATTTTTAGGATCAATAAACACCGCTTCTTTATAGAATTTTTTGGCTTCTATAAAATTCTGCAGTTCATAATAAATATCAGCAAGTGTTTCATAATATAAGCTTACCTCGGGAGCAAGCTCTATTGCTCTTTTGCATTGTCTTATTGCTTCCGAATAATTTTTTATTTGCCTGTTTGCATTTGCAAGTTTGAAATATATTTCAGGATTTTCATTATTATAATGCATAGCTTCGGTAAATTTTTCAAAAGCCTGTTTTGTTTTACCTTGATTTAAAAGATATACAGCCTCTTCTGCAAGGATTGTGGAGAGGTTGTTGTGAATAACCTTTATATCAGAAGGCACAGCAACTTCCAGAGCATCGTCACATACTTTTTTTGCTTTTTCAAAATCTTTATTCATACAGTGTGCCATAGCAAGTGTCTGGCTCAATAGCAGATTTGTCGGATCCTGCAGAATAGTTTCATTAATAAGAGCTATACTTTCTTGTATTTTACCTGTATACAGATAAATTTTTGCAATTTGATTTTTTACGGCAAATATATCGGCAGTAGGCAGTTCAAGAGCTTTCTGGGCATATTGCAAAGCTTCGTCATAAGAGTGAACATGAAACAGAAGGTTTATTATTTCTTCGTAATAAACATAGTTATCCGGCTCAAGATCTATCAGTTTTCTTGAATAATAAATTACATTATCAGTATCTTTTTCTTTCAGGTATATTTTTCTTAAATCTTTTATTACATCTACATTGGAAGAATCGTGCTCCAGCACTTTTTTATAAAAATTTATCGCTTTTTTATATTCGCCGTATGTTGTATAAATACTGCCTATTATTGCATAATACTCAACTTTTTCTTCTTCGTCGTCTATATATGTAACCAGTTGTTTATAGAGTTTCAGAGCTGATTCTTTTTGTTTGTTGTTATAGTAAAGCTGTGCCAGATTGCGCATAGCGTTTACATCATATTTATCTTTACTTAAAATATAGCTGTAAAAATGTATGGCTTTTTTATTTTGATGGGTATTTTTATAAAGATTGGCCAATTGCTGGTATATATTTAAGTCATCAGGATAGAACTGAACCAGAACAAGCAGATTGGAGATTGCCTCGTATTCTTTTTGGGTTTCTATATACGATTTTACCAGCAGTCTTCTTAGTTCATGGTGGTATGGGTTTTGTGCGAGATATTTTTTTGCAAGTTTTTGACCTGTGCCTATATCACCGGCAAGAAGTAGAGTCTCCACCTGTTTGTATACTTCTTCAGGTGTGATTTGCAGATCATCGCCGCTTTTTTTCTTAAATTTTGACGTTTCTTCCTTTAGTCTTAGATAAACATAAGAAAGACCTGCGACGAAACATATAAATAGAATTATAAGAATCAAATTGTTAAGCATTTAATATCCCTTTAGGAAGTTTAACCCGGCGGCCATTTTAGCGGTCTGCCTGCAAGAATATGCAGGTGGATATGAAACACTTCCTGTCCGGCACCTTTACCGGTATTGATTACGGTTCTGTAGTCAGTAATTTTTAATTTTTTTGTGACTTCTTTAACTGCATTCAGCAATGCAGACATAACATTTGCGTCATCCAGTTCGTTTAATGAAGAATAATGCTGCTTTGGTATAACAAGCACATGTACCGGTGCCTGAGGATTCAAATCATTGAATGCAACAGTATAGTCATCTTCATAAACAAGATTTGACGGTATTTCTTTATTTGCTATTTTACAAAATATACAATTTTCCATTAGTTTATCCTTTTTCAAATATTATTATAATCTATTAGAATATAATTGGGAAGCATACAAACGCTGTAGATAATTTGAAAATTAAGGCAACATAATTCAAATGATATAAAAATGCTATTTACACCTGCCGTGCGCCGTTATATTTAATTCAGTGTCGCAGTTGCCGCCGGCACCTGCTCACCTTTGACTTCTTTTGCCTCTCTGCCGAACAAAACGATTAAGTATCGTTTTGTGAGAGGCGAAAAATCTTTTGTTTTTTAGATAGTAAGTCCGCTTTATTAAACTAACAATACTAAAATCCGGTGCAATAAATTGCACTCTACGGCTAAAAAGTATGGTAAAATAAACATGGTTTGCGCCTGTAGCTCACCGTTGTAGCTTTAGCGGAGCTAAAGTACAACAATACTTTAGATTTTTGTCCGGCTGAGCTACAATGAAAATTAAAATAACACAACAATTGCGCCTGTAGCTCACCGTTGTAGCTTTAGCGGAGCTAAAGTACAACAATACTTTAGATTTTTATGTAGCTTTAGCGGAGCTAAAGTACAACAATACTTTAGATTTTTATCCGGCTGAGCTACAATGAAAATTAAAATAACACAACAATTGCGCCTGTAGCTCAGTCGGATAGAGCGTCAGTCTCCGAAGCTGAAGGTCGGGGGTTCGAATCTCCCCGGGCGCAAATATTCTTTCTCCATTTTATTGATTCGAACCCCCTCGGGGTTCATAATTTTAAATGTTCGAGCTTTGCTCAAACTGCCCCGGGCGCAAATATTCTTTCTCCATTTTATTGATTCGAACCCCCTCTGGGTTCATAATCTAAATGTTCGAGCTTTGCTCAAACTGCCCCGGGCGCAAATATTCATCCGCTGCCTTGTTGATTCGAACCCCCTCTGGGTTCATAATCTAAATGTTCGAGCTTTGCTCAAACTGCCCCGGGCGCAAATATTCATCCATAGCCTCTTGATTCGAACCCCCTCTGGGTTCATAATCTAAATGTTCGAGCTTTGCTCAAACTGCCCCGGGCGCAAATATTCTTCCTCCATTTTACTGATTCGAACCCCCTCGGGGTTCATAATTTTAAATGTTCGAGCTTTGCTCAAACTGCCCCGGGCGCAAATATTCATCCGCTGCCTTGTTGATTCGAAGCAATATGTTCTTATATAACATAAATCATCACTCGAAAACAGGTGCTGATTGTACATTTTAATGGATTTAAAATCACTCTATATTCAATATTCCGGTCTTTTTCAGTATTTTTACAACAGACCGGATAACAAAAATTGTTAGCAGGCAACAGTTAATATACTAACAACTCATTAGATATTTACTAAGCGCTAAAATCTAAATTCTTCGCTAAAAACGGATGATTTGCAACACTCGGACGGGTCAAAGAATTTTGCTGCTGTTGCTGCAATGGATTGCCAAACTTATTTTGATTATTGTTTTGATTATTTTGTGCAATATTTGTTGGATTCAGATATGCACCGTCTATTTTTTGTGCTTCGGCTTTAAATGCATTAAAAATAGAACTTATATTTATACCGGAAGACAAAAATTCCGAAGCCGTAATCAAACCGTCTTCATCCGCATCAACTTTAGCAAAATCATCTTCATCAATACCGAGTTTTTTTATATCATCACCATCAATGATAATACTTTGTATTTTGCTTGTATTAAATCCGCTTACATAGTTAGAAGCAGATACATTACCGCCATAAGTATAATTTGAACCTATTGATAAAGACATAGTATACCTTCCTTATATTTATAAAGGATTTTTTTTTACGCCAATTGCTAGTCATCCGGTTTTATATTAAAATTAATTTACAAATTAAAGGAATATTTTTATGAGTAATAAACCCGTTGTCGCCGTAGTAGGAAGACCGAATGTAGGAAAATCCACGTTTGTGAACAGAATTGTCGGAGCGCGTCAGTCCATAGTCGACGACCAGCCCGGTGTAACACGTGACAGAATATATTTTGACGTTGAATGGCAGGATAAAAAATTTACCCTGATTGATACAGGCGGTATTATCCCGGGAGACGAAGATGAGATTATGGTCAATATCTTTACTCAGGCAAAAGTTGCCTGTGAAGAAGCTGACAAGATTATATTTCTTGTTGACGGAAAAGAAGGTATAAACCCTGTAGATTACGATATAGCAAATGTTTTGAGAAGGAGTAAAAAGCCTGTTTATCTGGCGGTAAATAAAATAGACGCTCCGGAACATTTCAATAATATTGCTGATTTTTATGCCCTTGCTGCAGGAGAACCGCACCCTATTTCCGCACTGCACGGCTCAGGCGGAGTGGGTGACCTTTTGGAATCAATAACAGAAGATTTTCCGTCAGATGATGAAGATATTGATTCAGAACTCATAAAACTTGCAATAGTTGGCAAACCAAATGCAGGTAAATCTTCTATAGTTAATGCTCTTTTAGGAGAAGAAAGAGTTATTGTAAGCGATATTTCAGGCACCACAAGAGACAGTATAAACTCAAAAGTAAAATATGAAGGCGAAGAGTTTGTGCTTGTTGATACAGCAGGTATAAGAAAAAAAGCTAAAGTTGACTGGGGCGTGGAAAAATTTGCTGTTGACAGAGCAATAAGAGCTATACGTGATTGTGATATTGCGGTTCTGGTTATTGATGCTGTTGAAGGTTTGACGGATCAGGACAAAAAAATTTCGCAAACAGTTGTTGAAGCCGGCAAAGGGCTGATTGTTGCCGTAAACAAATGGGATCTTGTTGAAGATAAGGACAAATCAGGAGACCCTACGGCAAAATATACAAAAAAACTTATGCATGACGCACCGTTTTTGGATTTTGCACCTAAAATTTTTATCAGCGCAAAAACTAAACAGAGACTCGTTAATATATACAAACAGGCAAAAGAGGTATATGCGCAGTGCACAAAACGTGTTTCAACAAGTATTTTAAACAAAGTCCTGTTAGAAGCAATGGCAATGAATCCTCCCACGACCAAAAAAGGTAAAAAACTGAGGGTCTATTATGCTACACAGGTGCGTACAGCGCCGCCTGCATTTATACTTTTTGTAAATGACGAAGATTTAGTACAGGACAGTTACAAAAGATATCTTGAAAACAAGATGAGAGAGTCTTTCGGATTTTTCGGCACACCAATACGATTATCATTTAGAGAACGAAAAGAGAAAAATTAGACTTTTATCTTCTTTATGAAATGCATTGTTTTGTCAAACAGAGCATGAAAAATAGTTTTGTATCTGGCACATTCAGGGTCAAGCAGGTAAACATCTCCGTTTTTTGCAGAAATTCCTATTTGATGAAGGTCATATCTGTATAAGTCAGATGTGCGATAACCTGCTGCAATTATTCTGTCTCTAATGATTTCCACAAGATAGTCCGGCATATTATGCTGCAACAATTTTTCTTCAATATAAAAATATGTTTTACCGCTTTTTCCCTTTTTAAATACAGGAACATCAAAAGCTTCCAGAGGCCTGTCCAGAGGGACATGCCTGCCGTCCGTAATTTTAATTACTTTCCCGTCAGGTGTTTCAAATGTAATAGCACTGGAGCCGCTTCCAAGCATTTTTATAATTTTTTTATTTAAAATTTTTCCGTACAAATTTAAATCATCGATGAATCTTTGTACAATCGGTTTATGACCGGCAATACCTTCATTGATTTTGGGATTTTGTTTTATATCATAAAGCGCTTTCTTTAATGTAACAGGTCTGCCATATTCAACAGACTGCACATATCCTCTTGACTCATCTGTAAAAACACGGGGACTTGCTGATATATTATGATTTTTTGTATACTTATTTGTTCCGGCATTGATTTTCATAGTAATTATATTAATACGGTGAATTTTAAAAATTGCTGTTTTGGGTTAAAATAATTAAGAAAATTAATAATTATAGAGGAATAAAATTATGTCACAAATCATCATTGCATTATTGATGGGTTATATTATAGGCTCTATACCTACCGGATATTTGATTGTAAAAGCAAAAACAGGAGAGGATATAAGAAATGTTGGCTCCGGTTCTACCGGCGCCACAAATGTAAAAAGAGTGCTCGGCAAAGACTGGTTCTTTATAGTAATGCTTCTGGATGCAATCAAGGGTGCTTTTCCTGTTGTTATCGCATACCTGTTTTTGATACATTATGCACACTGGGGTATTATGCCGGTTGCTGCAGCAATAGGCGTTCTTGTAGGACACAGCAAATCAATATTTCTCAGATTTACAGGCGGCAAATCAGTAGCTTCCGGTGTCGGCACAATACTTGCACTGTCATTGCCTGTAGGGTTAATCACTGCTGCTGTATGGGGCGTAATCACATGGGTATCAAAATATGTTTCACTGGGTTCCATAATAGCATTAGCTCTGACCCCTTTTTTGATGTGGGCATTTAAACAGCCTGTAGCATACATTGTTTATTGCGCAGCAGGTGCTCTTTACATTATCTGGCTTCACAGAGAAAATATTAAACGTTTGATTAAAGGCGAAGAAAATAAAGTGAGAGAATAATATGCCGCAGTACAAAGGTTTTAAGATTATACCCAAAATAGCAATAGATGACAAAGAAATACTTTCTTTAGTATATACACCGGGAGTTGGCTCGTCGTGTTTAAAAATATCTCAAAACCCTGAAGCCTCGATGGTTTATACAAACAGAATCAATTCCGTTGCAGTTGTTGCGTTTGATTATGAAAAAGCACTTGAGCGTGCAATATTTTTAAAAAATACACTTTTGATTGATGCTTATCCACTGGTTATAAGCCTGCAAACACCTAAACAGGACTTTAAATTTGCAATTGAAAATATTCAGATTAATTTTTGTGCGATTGATTTGTCTCTTATGCAGGAATATGTATCATCTATTGAGTTTGATGTTGATATCCCTGTTTTAAAAGAGCCGGTATCTGATTTAAAAGATTTTTTCGGCGCAATTTCAAGAAATGTTTTTATGATGGATATTTCCAAACTCAAAGGAAATGTAAAGGAGCGTTCACTGCAGCTTAGAGAGCTTGCCGGCGGTGTAATTGAGACGCAGCTTACAGAAGAAAAAAGAAATAAACCCGTAGCTATAGTGTCTGACGGCACTGCGGTTCTCGGTTACGGCAATATCGGCGCTCTTGCATCAATCCCCGTAATGGAAGGAAAAGCTGCATTATATTCAGAGCTTGCGGATGTGGATGCAATGTCTTTTTGCGTAAAAACACAAAATCCTGAAGATGTTATAAAAATTGTACAGATGTTTGCTTCTTCTTTTTCCGGTATACATCTGGAGGATATTAGCGCACCGGAATGTTTTGAAATAGAAGGCTGTTTATCAGAAACGCTTGATATACCAGTATTCCATGATGACCAGCACGGTACGGCGATTATTGTACTTGCAGGGCTTTTAAATTCTCTTGTGCTTGAGGACAAGAAGATTTCTGATATAAAAATAGTTATTGCAGGTGCAGGAGCTGCAGGTACTGCCGTAGCAAAGCTTTTACTGTTTGCGGGTGCTAAAAATATCGTTATGGAGGATATTAACGGCGCTATTTACAGAGGCAGACAAAATGAGTTCAAATATCTGGACGAACTTGCTGAGATTACAAATCCGAACAACGAACAGGGTGAGTTAAAAGACATAATTAAAAATGCGGATGTTTTCATCGGTTTGTCAAAAGGCGGTATATTAACGGAAGATATGGTTAGGTCTATGGAATACAGACCGGTTGTTTTTGCTCTGGCAAATCCGGAGCCCGAGATTATGCCGGATGAAGCAAAACATGCCGGAGTTTACATCATGTCCACAGGCAGAAGCGATTTTGAAAACCAGATAAATAACTCTCTGGCTTTTCCGGGGCTTTTCAAAGGGCTTATTGACGGAAATATAAAAAAAGTGACAAATGAAATAAAGCTTGAAAGTGCATTGATAATAGCTTCGATGGTATCTTCAGATGAGCTTACGCCTGATAATATACTGCCTGATGCACTTGACAGGATGCTGCCTGTTAAAATAGCTGGTTCGATAAAAGAAAAATATTCACATAACTAAAAAACAGCGATAATATTATCGCTGTTTTTTATAAACGTAAAGGCTATTAAGGAGTTCTGTGGAAGATTTTGTTCCACAAGTTTTTAAAGAAATCTCCGATTTTTGTAAAACCGGTTTTTACTGCAGTTGTAAAGCCGTGCCACATATTGCTCATTGATTGTCTCAAACCGGCACCGCCGTTTTTCAACAATTGATAGCTTTTAACGCCGCCGAATGCAGCTAATCCTGTCAAAAGCAATGCAAGTGCTACTTTTTTCCAGCCGGAATTTTTATCTTTTATTTCCAATGTTTCATGGTTTAATTCACTGCCTCTGGGGATATCAGTATAAACAGGCTTTGAGCTTGCGGGTACAGACATAGGTGCAGGCGGCGGAGCTGTAGGCAACGGATCAGGTAATACCTGTCCCGGCAGTGAAGGTGCCCAGCCTCTTTGTGCTACGTAATTTTGTAAATACGGGGAAGGTACATCCGTAATATATCCGACAAGGTCTTCCGCAATAACTCCGTTTGTTGTCAATCTGTCAAAACAGTTTGCATAAACGGGATACTGCTGCGGGGGCATTGCTGCATGAGGCGAGCCCTGATAGCTGTAACTTTGATGAGCACTATAACTGATAGGTTGCATAATTGTAATCTCACACTATAACTTTCACACATGGTATTAAAGTATTTTGATTAACAAAAATTGCCTTTCAGTTGAAATAATTTATAGTTATATTAAGAAATATTACATCATAATATAATTAATAAGTGTTCTCACACCTGCACCTGTAGCACCTTTCGGAAATTCGTGCTGCGGTTTGTCAAGATATGCAGTACCTGCAATATCAATATGAGCCCAGTGGACTTTTTTGACAAAGTTTTGTAAGAATACACCGGCAATCTGTGCACCGCCCATACGTGAACCCGTATTTTTCATATCAGCTATATCGCTTTTTAAAGAATCAGCATATTCTTCAAACAAAGGAAGCTGCCACATCTTTTCACCGCCGGAGTTTGCACATTTGATAAGCTTGTCTATTGTAGGCTGGTGATTGCCCATAATACCCGAGGCAGTGCTGCCAAGTGCAACTACACAGGCACCGGTCAGTGTAGCTATATCTATAACTTCGTCAACGCCAAGCTCGCAGGCATAACAAAGTGCATCTGCCAGTGTCAATCTGCCTTCTGCATCTGTATTGTCTATTTCTATTGTTTTTCCGTTTTTGGCAGTTAAGATGTCACCCGGTTTATAAGCGGAAGCACCCGGCATATTTTCACAAGCCGCTATAATTCCATGAACCTCGCAGTTTGGCTTTAAATCCTTTAATGCATTCATTACAGCCAGTATAGCGGCAGCACCGGACATATCATCTTTCATATTCAGCATTGAAGAAGGTGGTTTTATATCAAGACCGCCTGAGTCAAAGCATATACCTTTACCGATGATTGCAATTTTTCTCTGTATTGCTTTTGGGTTTGCTCCTTTGTATTTGATATGTATGAATTTGGGAAGCTGGATACTTCCTTTTGCTACACCGAGAAATGCACCCATACCCATTTCTTCTATCTCATCTATATCGTAGACTTTTGTTTCTACATCTTTTAATCCCTGAGCAATTTCCGCAAGTTTTGTGGGTGTAGCATACGCAGGCTGCTCATTTGACAAATCTCTTGCAAAGTTCAATGCAGTGCCGATAATTTTACCTTTTTTTATGCCTGCTTTAGCTTTTTTGCAGTTTTCATCAGACATATCAACAATAGTGAATTCTTCCACTTTTTTAGGAGCTTTTTCTGATTTGTATTTATCAAAAGAATAACCGCCTATAAGAGTGCCTTCTGCTATCATTCTGGCGCTGACCTCGGGGTCGTATCCGCCTATACCCGCACCATGGAGCACGGATATAACTTTTTTTGCATTACCCATTTTTAAGCATTTTTTTATAATTTTAGCAGACAATTCTCTTATGCGGTTGGGTGTAAAATCTTTATTTTTACCCAATCCCACAACAAGAACTTTTTCTGCTGCGATTTTGCCATGTGTAGGCAGAAGATACGTTTTTCCGAATTTTCCGTCAAAACCTTCTTTTCCTATAACAAACTTTGAAATTAATCCGTCAAGAGCTGCATCTATAGCACCTGTAGCTCCTGCAGGAATTTTTACCCCTTCAAACAAATTGACAACAAGCACGTTAGCTGGTGTTTTTTCCAGCAATCCCTTTTCTACCGAGATTTCTATCTTATCAGCCATCTATTTTCCCTCTTATTACTAATCCATAGTGCAATTATACGCTTATTTTAAATATCGGTAAATACATGGCATATAAAAATCACCCATATAGCCTGCTTGCAGGATTATCAGCGTCTGATATTAGGATTCATATTAGAGTTTAAATTGGGATTTAAATTCGGATTGTTTATTCTCATCTTAGGCGGACCGTCTTTGCCATATACAAATGCAAGTATTTCCGCAACTGCAACATACAGTTCTGCCGGTATAACCTGATCGACCTTTACAAGTTTGTATAAAGAACGTGCAAGAGGTTTGTTTTCCACAATAGGAACACCGTTTGCTTTAGCAATTTCCCGGATTTTAAACGCCATATAATCAACACCTTTTGCAACTACAACAGGCGCCGGTGCGATATCTTTGTCATATTTCAGAGCAACGGAAAAATGTGTTGGGTTTGCAACTACCACATCCGCTGTTGGTACTGCGCTCATCATTTTCTGTCTCATAAACTGCATCTGAGCTGATTTGATTTTTGACTTGATAACAGGATCCCCTTCCATGTTTTTCCACTCGTCTTTGATTTCCTGTTTTGTCATCTTAATTGACTTATTATACTCATATTCCTGATATTTTCTGTCAATAAATCCAATAATAAGCATCGCGACTATAATATTTATTATCATCTGGGTCAAGATACTGGCCAGAACAGCAAACGCTGTCGGTATATCCACCCCGAGAAGCCCGAGAATTTCATCTTTTCTTCCCATTACGGTAGAAAAGCCGACATATCCTACTATCCCCACTTTCAGAAAGGATTTTGTCATTTCTATAAGATTGCGGGGTTCAAATGGATTAAACATTTTTTTTAACCCATGCATAATACTGTTCGGGGTAAGCTTATCTATTTTGGGCTTTATTTTTTCAGTCGAAAACAATGCTCCTACCTGCAGCCTGACAAGAAGAGCCGTAGCCGCCGCAAGCCCGAGTAAAAACGGCAGCATCAATTCACCGGTTACTTTAGCATAAGGCGCAAAAAGTGTTATTATATCATTTGTCTCTATTTCTTCCGGACGTAAATGTGTAAGGGTGTAGTACAAAAGGTTTTTGAGCTTTTCAAGAATATGCGGAGACATCACAAAAAGTAAGCCGATACCGGCTGTTATTGTCAATGCGGAGGTCATGTCCTGACTCCTTGGAATATTACCTTTTTTTCGCTCGTCCTCCCGCCGCTTGGGGGTCGCCTCTTCCGTTTTTTCGTCTGCCATATTTCTCTTTTTACCTTACATAAAGATATTCAATATGCCTTTCAAATAATTCTGAGTAACTGCCGCAAGATATGTAACCGTCGGTGACAGAAACATTAGTATCAAAACTATACCAACATATATTTTTAAAGGTATTGCAACCATAAATATATTCATCTGCGGCATCATTTTTGACATAAATCCCATCAACACCTCTGATATAAACATAACACAGAAAATAGGCAAAATCATACTTATTCCGATAGAAAAAATTGAAGAAGACATGTGTAAAACCTGTGAAATAACACTGCCCGTAAACATGTATTCAGGACTCAGAGGGAAGGACTGAAAGCTCTTATAAATTGCTGCAAAAAGCCATTGATGGGCATTTAGTCCGATAAATACCATTGTTGCTATATAAGAATAAAGCTGGGACAAAACCTGTGTACTGGAGCCCGTTGCAGGGTCAAGCACCTGGCTCATTGAAACCCCGATTTGTATACTTATAAATTCTCCGCCTATTTGTACGGCAGCAAACAAAAAGTTTGCGCAAAAACCTATTATATAACCTATAGAAAACTCCCTTAGCATATACAAAAGGAGTTCGGGCATACTTTGCGGTATAGTAAGCCCCGATGATGCCGCAACCATAGGGAAAAGTATAAATGCAACGGCGGCTGTAAGCCAGATTTTTATCTGGTTTGGTATCGGATATGTAGAAATAAGGGGCATAGAGAATATCATGCCGCTTATTCTTGTAAATACAAGCACAAAAATTATGATATTAGCAGGTGAAAATAATGTCATTAGATTTGGCTGCATTACTTATCTCCCGCCTAATGCACAAGCTGTGAAATGTATTCAAACATTTCATTTGTTCTTGCTACAAAAATATTGAGCATCCACGGTAAAAGGATAATCATTGTGAGTATACCGGCAATAATTTTGGGTACAAAGGTCAGTGTTGATTCCTGAATTTGTGTAACTGCCTGAAAAATACTTATTAAAAGTCCAACAACCATACTCACCACAAGTATCGGTGTAGATAAAATCAATATTAATATTAAAACATTCTGGGTAAGTGTCAAAAAGACTGAATCTTCCATTTATTCTTCCTTAATAATTGTCTACGTAATAAATCCTTCAAGAAGGGTTTTTGTAATCAGATACCACCCGTCTATCATAACGAACAATATTAGCTTAAACGGCATTGCAACGGTAGTAGGCGGCAGGAATAACATACCCATTGAAACCAGTATACTCGCTACTACAATATCGATTACAAGAAACGGCAAAAATATTACAAAACCTATTTCAAAAGAGGTTTTTAACTCGCTCAGTACATAAGCGGGTAAAAGAGTATATGTAGGAACATCCTGCCAGTTTTGCGGTTTTTCTATTTTACCCATACTCAAAAACAGCCCGAGTTCTTTTTCGTCCGTGTGTTTAATCATAAATTCTCTCAAGGGCAGCACTGCTTTGTCCAATGCAACCTGCTGGGTAATTTGATTTTTCATATACGGCTGGAGCGCTGTTTCATTAATTTTGTTAAACGTAGGTGCCATAACAAAAAAAGTAAGCAAAAGAGCCAGCCCTGCAAGCACCTGATTGGGCGGAAGCGTAGATGTACCTATTGCCTGACGGGTAAGCGCCAGTACAATTATTATTCTTATAAAAGCCGTACACATTATGAAAATACTCGGCGCAAGTGTCAAAATAGTCAGCATTATAAGAATTTGTACACCCTGTGTAAATTCCTGTGGTGTATTTGCCTGATTCATTCCGACTGTAATTGTAGGAAACGCCACAGCAGCGTGAACAACAGTATTTGAGCAAAATGCAATCAGCAATGCGCTCAAGATTTTTATAAAGTTTCTAAAATTCCTCATATTTCCCCAATATCTCATACTCAACATAAAAATATTTTAACCCTGATTATTTTTTTATACTAATTCTTAACTTAACTTAAACTCAAGTTACTAGACTTATATAGTTTTTTGTACAAGATATTCTTAGAAAAAACACTCATAAATCATTCCTGTATATATTAATTATCAAGAGACAAATTTTTAACATTTAGATTCTTCAGTCGTTTCACTCCTTCAGAATGACGAAACAACCGTCATTCTGAGCCGTAAGGCGTACCCGAAGGGCATCATGATATGTACGGCTCGTACCTCGCCTACATCTCAAGCAAAAATCCATTGCTTTAAGATTCTTCGGGCACTGCCCTCAGGATGACACATCAGACATGTCATAAAATTCCGTCATTCTGAGGGAACGAAGTGACCGAAGAATCTATCCCTACGTCATTCTGAGCTTTAGCCGAATAATCTAAAATAATCTATTATTCTGAGCGCACCGCACCCTAAATGGCTCCTGATATGTATGGTGTACCTGTGGTTTGCTTGCGCCTTAACCTGAAATCTATGTAAATTCCTCATTCTTATATAATCTAATCTAGTGTCGCAGTTGCCGCCGGCACCTGCTCACCTTTTCAATGTGACATAATTACTATACTGCACGCAGAAACTTCGTTTCTGACTTAGCACCTCTCATAAAAGCAACATTTAGTTGCTTTTATTCGGCAGAGTCTCTATCCGAAACGTGCCACAGGCACCTTTCGCACAGAGTTCTTGTTCACATCGCTTTGCTCCTTATCACGAATTTTTCTCGGACATCTATGACATTTGTTGTGTTTCTTTATTGTATCTTTTGTATTGTGCAATAATACGTGTCTGCAGTTTTCTGTTATCTTCAATTTTTTCTGCTATATTCCGTATAAAACAATTTCTGATTTCAGCGGTTTTTGTTAAAAAATAATCTGCTGAATTTATAATTTTCGTATTATCAGATTTTATTTTAATATTTTGAAATTCCGGTGTGTTTTTTACCCGTTTTTCAATGTCAGCAAGTATTTTGTTTAGTTCTTTTGTTGAGTTCATGGTTTTTTATATAATTTCTTTACTTAATAATTATATTATAAAAGTATCACAAGAGGGAGTATTTTAGTATCATATAGTGCCATATTTTTGTAAAACTTAAAAAAGTAAAATAATTTTATGGCAAATCTTTCACAAATATTTAGTAAAAATCTTAAACAACTGAGAAAAGCCACTAATTTAAGTCAACGTAACTTTTCTGAAAAAGCTGAGATTGGTGAAAAATCACTTATACGACTAGAAAAGGGTCAAGGTGGTATAAAATTTGCTACTTTAGAAAAATTGGCAAAAGCACTGGATATTCCTCCCTCTGCGCTTTTTGCGGACGAGGATTCTGCACAGGAGCTTGCTGTTCAAAAAATTCAGCATGCAATAAAAGGTCTTTCCGAAGACAAATTGAAAATAGTCTACAACTTGATAAGTGAACTGAAAAATATTTGAGGCGTTTTTTCAAAAAAATTTCATTTTAAACACCGCATTATTTCGTTAACGCTCAACCGGTGAATGATTTTATGCTGCACAGAATCCGTTAATGTCCGGCATGGATTAAGAAACGGAAATATATGTAAATTGAACTCATCACAAGCGAAACAAATGTAATAAGCACACCGTATTTCAGATATTTCATAAAAGAAATAGGTTTTCCATGCGCAGCAGCGGTTTCTGACACTATAACATTGGCTGCAGCGCCTATTATAGTCATGTTTCCGCCAAGACACGCACCTAAAGACAAACACCACCACAGCGGGTGCGCATAAGCCGCTCCTTCAACAAGCTGTATCTGATAAATCATTGGCGCCATGGTTGCTGTATAAGGAATATTATCCACAACACCGGAGAGAATACCGGACGCCCACAGTATCAGCATGGCGGCAGCAGATTCGTTGCCGTTTGTTACATCAAGCACCCACTGCGCAAGAATTTTTATCCCGCCTGCAGCTTCAAACCCGCCTATAATAATAAACAGCCCTATAAAGAAAAATATTGTATTCCATTCCACACCGTTTAAGACTCTTTTCGGGCTTTCAAAAATCATTAAAAAGCTTGCACCCGCAAGAGCAATTACATGGGATTCTATGTGGATTAAATCATGCAGAATAAACCCCAGTATAACAAGAGCAAGTACCACGCCCGAGCGTATTGCAAGTTTTTTGTC
The DNA here is from genome assembly GCA_949296245.1 of uncultured bacterium. Lineage (GTDB taxonomy): Bacteria > Cyanobacteriota > Vampirovibrionia > Gastranaerophilales > Gastranaerophilaceae > Limenecus. The sequence continues at coordinate 2,604 of CASFNW010000036.1, read as the reverse complement.
CGTAATTGTTGTGCTGTTATCAAGATGTGCAACCGCTTCCATTTTTTCTTCGGAAGCAACAAGGTCTTTTCTGAAACACAGCCACAGGATAAAAAGTGTTACAATAAGTATTAAAAAAACTATATCCGTAAGTTCAAGCAGAAATGTCATAAAAGTAAAACCGGCTTTGCTGCCTATAATAATGTTCGGAGGGTCTCCGATTAGAGTGGCAGTGCCTCCTATATTAGAGGCTAGAATTTCCGTAATCAAATACGGAATCGGGTTTATATCCAGATACTTTGCAACAAGAAAAGTTACCGGTACAACTAGAATTACTGTTGTAACGTTGTCAAGAAAAGCGGAAGCAAATGCTGTGAAAAACCCCAGAACCAAGAGGATTTTTACGGGATGTCCTTTTGTCTTTTTCAAAAGCGCATTGGCTACCCACGTAAATATCCCGCTTTTACTTGCAATACTAACTATTATCATCATGCTTATCAAAAGGAATATTACATTAAAGTCCACAAAATTTATAAAATAATGAGGGTCAATAACCGCATCATGTCCTTTTGACTGGGCAAGCAGCCCGAGTATAAGAGTAATTGCCGCACCTATCATTGCCACTGTCACTTTAGAGATTTTTTCCCATGCAATAAATATGTATGCAACAATCAAAATGCTTGAGGATATTACAAGTGCATTATTTTGTACAAAATTGTGTATAAGCTCCATTGTTTTTCTCCAGAATAATATAATGAATCAATTTTAACATAAACCAATCTTATGTTTGTAATCGGTATTTGTTTTTGGGATAATTGTCGATAACAACTATTAGAATTAAACAGAGAGTGAATTTATGGGATTACTGGAATTTTTTAAAGAGCCTGCTATAGCAGAACCGATAAAAGATGATGAGCGGATAAAAAAAACTTATGCGCATTTCAGATGGAGAATGTTTTATTCCTGCTTTATAGGATATGCAATGTTTTATCTTTGCAAAAAAAATATTGCCGCTGCATTGCCTTCTATGAGTAAAGAGCTCGGATATTCAAACCTTGAACTCGGTGTTATCGGAAGTTCTTTGTATCTGACTTATGCAATAGGAAAATTTGTAAACGGTATGATAGCAGACCGTTCCGATGTACGCAAATTTTTGCCTACAGGCTTGATTCTAGCAGGTCTTGCAAACATCTGTTTTGCTCTTAGTTTTTTTGTCTTTACTCCCGGTAAATTTACATTTTTCGGGCTTCCCAGCGCCACTATTCTTTTGTGGGTGTTAGCATTTTTCTGGGGATGTAACGGATGGTTCCAGTCTATGGGATTTCCGCCTGTTGCAAAAAGCCTTACTTACTGGTTTTCTAATTCTGAAAGAGCTACAAAGTGGGCAATGTGGTCTACATCACATCAGACAGGTACATTCCTTGCCGTGATTTTATCAGGATTTCTGATAGCACATTTCGGGTGGCAGGCTGCGTTTTTTGTTCCCGGTATTATGGCTATATTAATAGCTTTCTGGATGTTTAACCGTCTGAGAGACAAACCGCAGACAATTGGTCTGCCTGATATAGAAGAATACAGAGAACCGGAAAGAGTCAATGAGTCTGCAAAAACAGAAGACGAAGACGACGGTATGACTTATATACAGATTCTTGTAAAAAATGTTTTGACAAACAAAGCTATCTGGGCGCTTGCTATGGCTTATGTATTTGTTTATGTAATAAGATTCGGTACGGAAGACTGGATTATAAAATATCTGGTAGAAGCAAAAGACAACTCTCTTGAACTTGCTTCCATGAAGCTTGCCTGTCTGCCTTTGTTCGGATTTTTCGGAACGATTTCAGCAGGCGTAATTTCTGACAGGATTTTCAAAGGTGCAAGAGCGCCGATAAATGTTATATTTCTGGTCGGTGTAATCCTTTGTATGACAGGACTTTATTTTAACGGAACCGGCTCAAACTTTATTGATACGGCTTTTACTGCAATAACGGGGAAAACGCTTGTTGATGTATTTAAAATCAACGGTTCGGGCGTAATTGATATATTGCTGATAGGCTTTTCCGGATTTTTTACTTACGGTCCGCAGATGCTCATTGGCGGCGTATGTGCAATAGAATCTAGCTCAAAGAAAGTAGCCTCGGCTGTTACCGGTTTTACAGGTACGTTCGGTTATGTAGGAGCAATGCTCTCTGGACTCGGTACGGGCTTAGTTGTTGACCATTTCGGCTGGAACGGTGCTTTAGCCTTCTGGGGAATGTCAGCATTGATTTGTGCTTTGATATGTCTGCCAATGTGCTTTAAAAAGAAAGCAGCTTAAGTATGAAAATATCAAATCCACCGTCTTTTAAAGCAAGGACGACTATACTGTCGCACAATAATATTTTGACTGCGCAGCAGATTTCAAGGCTGAAAAAAATAGGAGAATCTATCGGTACAAATGAAGATTCTATCTATTTTAATCTAAGAAATTTTAAAAACCGCATCATCTTTCAATGACAGATTTAATATATTGATAATATTTATTATGTAAAATTAAAAAATTTTTAAATAAACAGCAGGGGGTACGGGGGCGGCACGCCCCTGTTGTAACCTTGGTTAGAAACAGTTGTGTTTTGAGGCAATTTTTAC